>CAZZCH010000044.1:0-25620 GCA_964652895.1 uncultured Eubacteriales bacterium | reverse complement strand
TGGCTCCCCGGGCAGGACTCGAACCTGCAACCTATTGGTTAACAGCCAACCGCTCTGCCAATTGAGCTACCGGGGAGCAGGTTGGATTAATTTAGCAAAAATGAGCTGAAAAGGCAAGAGAGCCAGCCGCCTGCGCGGAGGACAGTCCCTAGAACCGGTAGCTGGCCTGCTTGGCCATCTTCCGGTAGTCGTCCCCCCCTAACTCGACGACCTTGCACATCTCGTAGATCCGGGAACGGAGCCGGACGCCGATGCGGTCGATGAGCGACTCCCCCCCCTTTTTGTAAAAGGAATCGCGCTTGTCCTCTTCGTCCTCGGTATCGGGATAGTTCGTCGTGAACAAGGTCATCTTCTTGTGGTTGTAGCGGTGGTTGATGATGTAGAAGACCGTCTCCTCGACCCAGGCCGACGTCCTCTTCGCCCCGAGCTCGTCGAGGACCAGGACCTCGGATTGAAACACGGGGCCGATGACGTCCGATTCGGACAAGGTTGACTCGGGGGTGAAAGTGCTCTGGATCTCCCGGATGAGATCCCGGAAGTCGTAGAAGATGCAGGATGCGTCCTTCGTCCGCATGAGCTCCTGGATGATGGCTGTGGCCAGGTGCGTCTTCCCCACCCCGCAGGGGCCGATGAAGACGAGCCCGATGTCCTGGGCCGGGTAGTTCTTGACGAACTGCCGGGAGATCTTCAAAGCATCCCGGTGGGAGTCGTTGTGGACCTCGAAATTGTCCAGGCGGCAAGCCTGGTAGCGCCGGGGGATTTTGGCCTGGTCGAGCAGGGACTGCTTCCAGCGGTCGGTGAAACAGCTGCAGCGCTTGGCGACCTGGGCCCGGCCGGCATCCTCGAGGAGCCAGCCCGTGCCCTGGCACTTCTTACAAACCGTCCGTTCGCTCAATTGAGGTATCCTTTGAGGTGCTGGAGTTTGTGCGATCGGCCCAGTTTTCTCATGGCCTTCTGCTCGATCTGACGGATCCTCTCCCGGGTCAGCTTCAGCTGAACCCCGATCTCCTGAAGGGTCCGCGGCCGGTCGTCCTCCAGCCCGAACCTTAATTTTAGCACAAGTGCCTCTTTTTCATCCAGCTCACCCAGAATCTCACGGATCTGCCGCTGGACCGAGGCCTGAACGATCTGGAATTCGACCGAGGGCGCGGCCCGGTCGCTGACCCGGTCTTCGACCTCGAAGTCATCGTCGTTGACCTTGTCGCTCAGAGACAAGTTCCTCTCTCCTAGAACCTCGAGGTCTTCGATATCCGCCACCGAGATGCCCATGGACCGGGCGACCTCGTCCCGGGTGGGATCCCGGCCGAGCTCAGCCTTGAGTTCGACGGTCTTCTTCTTCATCTGGGAGATCTGGTCGGACAGCTTCTGGGGGATGTTGAAGATGCGCGAGGACATTGTCAAGCCGTGGAGGATCGCCTGGCGGATCCACCAAACAGCGTAGGAGATGAAGCGGACGTTACGGGTCGGGTCGAACCGCTTGGCCGCCTCGATCAGCCCGATATTGCCTTCATCGATGAGATCGAGCAGCCCCAGGCCCATGCCGCGGTACTTCTTGACGTACGACACGACAAACTTGAGATTGGACTTGATGAGGGTCTGCAGGGCTTCTTCATCGCCCCGGCGGATCCTCGCGCCGAGCTTCCTTTCCTCCGCCTCGGTCAGGGCCGGGAACTTCGAGATGTCCTCCAGGTAGTGCTTGAGGTTCCTGGAGTCGAAGAAATCCCGGTAATCCATGCTCAATCGTCTGGGGTTTTGACCTTGACGACACCGCCCGGTCTGCAGCTGACCAGGGCCCGTTTCTTTCTTTCGAACTCGTCCTCCTTGCCCTGGAAGAACTCGCAGCGGACGTACTCCAGGAATTGATTGACCTCGGCCTCGATCTGCTCGATCTTCTCCCTCATATTGAGGATGACCTCGACCCCGGCCAGGTTCACACCGAGTTCCCTGATGAGGTTGAGGATGATCTCCAGGCGCTTGAGGTCCTCGGCCGAATAGAGCCGCGTGTTGCCCTCGCTCCGGGAGGGCGCAAGCAGGCCTTCCCGCTCATAGAGCCGGAGGGTCTGGGGATGGATCTTGAACATCTCAGCGACGCTGCTGATATGGTAATACCGGCTGGGTCCTTTCTCCGTTGCCTTTCGTTCTTTTTTCATGTCAGTGGGTTTCCATGGTATCTCTGGGGTTGGGACCCGAGATTTGCTCCAATTCCTTCATCATTTCTCGGATCCTTTGGTTGTCGAAGGGAGGCGGGACGATGGTCACCTCGGCATATTCGTCCCCTCGGCCCTTCCTGCCGGCCAGGGGGGCGCCTTGCTCTTTAATACGGAACTTCTGGCCGGACTTGGTCCCGGGCGGAATACGGATGGTCGTCTTCCCCCAGAGGGTCGGGACCTCGATCTTGGCGCCCAGGGTGGCCTCGGGAACGGTGATCGGCACCTTGATGGAGATCGTCGCCCCGTCCCGCTTGAAAAGGGCGTGGGGAGCGACTTCGATAACGATGAAAAGATCTCCGGGAGGACCGCCATTTCGGCCGGCGTTACCGCGGCCCGGGACGCGGACCTTGGAGCCGTTGTCGACGCCGGCCGGGATGCGAACGGAGATCAGGTCGGATTTCTGGACCGCGCTTTGTCCCTGGCAAGCCCGGCACTCCTCGCCCGGAGATTGCCCCGAGCCGCCACAGGCCGGGCAGGCCCCGGAGAATTTCATGAAGCCGCGCTGGACGGTGCCGCGGCCGCTCCCGCCGCAGACCGGACAAGACCGCTTGCGGCCTCCGGAAACGTGGCCGTGACCACCGCAGGTCTCGCAGGCGGCCAGCCGGTTGACCCGGATCCGGGTCTGGACGCCGTGGATGGCGTCCTCGAAGCCGATCTGCATCGTGTAATGCAGGTCCTCACCCCGCTCCGGCCCGCCCACCGCCTGCTCGGCTCCACGGCCGCCGCCGAACAGGTCGAAAAAATCCCGGAACGTTGAAGACCCGGAGCCGGAAAAATCGAAACCCTCGAACCCCGGACCGCCGGGCCTTCCCGGGCCCGTGCCTGGAGGCATGTCGCCGGCCCGGCCGAATTGATCGTAATGAGAACGTTTTTTGGGGTCGCTCAGGGCGGCGTAAGCTTCCTGGATCTCCTTGAAGTGGGCCTCCGCGGCCTTATCCCCGGGATTGAGGTCGGGATGGTACTTCCGGGCCAACTTCCGGTAGGCCTTCTTGATGTCGGCGAGGGGCGCACTCCTGGCGACTCCCAGGACCTGATAATAGTCTTTCGCCATCACCGCACCTCGGACAGAGGGGCCTTATCCCGGCCCGGATGTATCCCGTCGGAGGCCGACGGCCCTAGTTCTTTTTTTCTTCGTCAACGACTTCGGCGTCGATGACTTCCTCGTCCCCGCCGCCGGCCTGGCTTTTGCCCCCGTCAGAGGCCTGCTGTTGCTGCTGCTCGTTGGGACCGCCGTCGGGCCCACCGCCCGGCTGCTGGCCGGCCTGCTGGTACATCATCGCCGTCAGTTTGTGTGAAGCCCGGGACAGTTCCTCGGCGGCCTTCCGGATCCGCTCCAAGTCGTCGCTTTCGATGGCTTGTTTGGTGTTGTCGATCTCTTTCTGGACGCGGTCGGCTTCGTCGGCCGGGAACTTGTCCTTGTTCTCCCGTAGGAGCTTCTCGAGGCTGTAGACGAGCTGGTCGGCATGGTTCTTGGCGTCGATCGTTTCGCGCCGTTTTTTGTCCTCGGCGGCGTTCGCTTCGGCGTCCTTGACCATGCGGTTGATCTCTTTCTCGTCGAGGCCGCTGTGACCGGTGATGGTGATGGCCTGCTGCTTTCCTGTGCCCATGTCCTTGGCCGAAACATGGAGTATACCGTTGGCGTCGATATCGAAGGTCACCTCGACCTTGGGGATGCCGCGGGGAGCGGGGGGAATACCATCGAGGTGGAACCGACCGAGGGTCCTGTTACTGGAGGCCATCTCCCGTTCCCCCTGGAGGACATGGATCTCGACGCTCGGCTGGTCGTCCGAAGCCGTGGAGAACGTCTCCGTCTTCTTGGTCGGGATGGTCGTGTTGCGCGTGATCATCCGGGTGAAAACGCCTCCCAGGGTCTCGATCCCCAGCGTCAGCGGCGTGACGTCGAGCAGGAGGACATCCTTGACGTGGCCGGAGAGGACTCCGCCCTGGATAGCCGCCCCGACGGCGACGACCTCGTCGGGATTGACGCCCTTGTGGGGTTCCCGGCCGAATAGCTCGCGGACGAGCTGCTGGATGCGGGGCATGCGCGTCTGGCCGCCGACCAGGATGACCTCGTTTATGTCCGAGGCCTTGAGCTTGGCGTCGGCCAGCGCCTGGCGGACCGGTTGGATCGACCGTTGGATGAGGTCTTCGCAGAGCTGTTCGAGCTTGGCCCGGGTCAGCTTCATCAAAAGGTGCTTGGGCCCCGAGGCGTCCGCGGTGATGAACGGGAGGTTGATCTCGGTTTCGAGGGTGGTCGAAAGCTCGACCTTGGCCTTTTCGGCGGCTTCTTTGAGCCTCTGGAGGGCCATCTTGTCCCGGGTCAGATCGATGCCGGATTCTCTGCGGAATTCCTGCACGATCCAATCCTGGACGTGTTGATCGAGGTCGTCCCCGCCGAGGTGGGTATCACCGTTGGTCGCCTTGACCTCGACGACGCCTTCGCCGACCTCGAGAATGGAGATGTCGAAAGTCCCGCCCCCGAAGTCGTAGACGGCGATCGTCTCGTCCTTCTTCCTGTCCATGCCATAGGCCAGGGCCGCGGCCGTCGGCTCGTTGATGATCCGCTCGACCGTGAGGCCGGCGATCTGACCGGCGTCCTTGGTGGCCTTGCGCTGGCTGTCGTTGAAGTAGGCCGGGACGGTGATGACGGCCCGATCCACCTTTTCCCCGAGATAGTCCTCGGCGGCCTTTTTCAGTTTCTGGAGAATGAACGCCGAGATTTCGGGCGGAGCGTATTTTTTGCCGTGGGCCTCGACCCGGACATCGCTGTTCTGAGCCTCCTCGACCTTGAACGGGACCTGCTTGATCTCTTGGCCGACCTCGCTATATCGCCGGCCCATGAACCTTTTGATGGAGTAGATCGTGTTTTCCGGGTTGGTCACACGCTGTCTCTTGGCGACCTGACCGACCAGGATCTCTCCCTTGGCCGAGAATGCAACGACAGACGGAGTCGTCCGGCCGCCTTCTTCGTTGGGGATGACCGTCGTTTTTTCGCCTTCCTGGATGGCGACAACGGAATTTGTGGTGCCTAAATCAATGCCGATTATTTTTCCCATAACATTCCTCCTGATATATCTTATTTAGTGAATTCGTATTATATAATCTTAGTATATGCTTGTCAAGTCAAAGACAAAAATATTTTATACCATATAATGCATTTATTATCAGCGATTTCTAAAGGACAATACCCTTGATGCCCTCGAAGAAATGCCAATAGATCGACTGACCGTCCTTTTCGTTATCGAAGGTCAGCTCAAGCTCCGAGAGACCTGCCCCCGTGTGCGGTCCGAAGAGATTCCTCAGCGGCAGATCGACATACCAACCCCAGATCTCCCGCAGTGCCCCCAAGAATCCTGCCGAGGCCGCCTTTTTCGACCTGATAACGATATGGAGCCCGTTGTCGAAATCGAGGCTGAACTTTTTAGGCATGTCCTTGACTTCCAAAGCCTCCAGATCGAACTCCGCGGGATTGGCGGGGGGGACGCTCGCCCCGCCCGGCTTGACGGCGGGCGCCGGGGCTGGCTCGGCTTTTTCAGGCTCCCCCCCCGGCTTGATGACGATCCGTTTCGGAGCCTTCAGCGCCGTTTTCCGGACGAGTTCGACATCTCCCGAGAATTCCGGACGGCCCCAGAACCGCATGGATTGGAAGGGCCAGGACCGAAGCACCATCCCCCGGACCCTCAGATCGAGCTTCCGGCCGAGAACATCGAGAACGAAGTAAAAATTCGAATCCTTGGCCAACGAGTATTCGGAGATCAAGGAACTCTGTTTCTTGGCCAGGCCTGCCTTGTCCGTCCCCGCGGCAGACCCGAAGCAGACGAGGCCGGCTACGAGTAGCACCGCGAGCCCTCTTGTCTTTGTCATGGTCCTAGTAAATGTATATCTTCGCGCCTATAGGCACGGACTTGAAGATGGCCTTCAGGTCCTCGTCCCCCACCCGGACGCAGCCGTGGGTGACGTTCCTTCCGAGAAGGCGCGTGTAGAGCGTGCCGTGGATGAAGTAGCCCTGTCCGAAACCCAGGGCGTAGTCCCCGAGCGTCCCCGCTTCGATCCTGTCTTCCAAGCCCTTCGGGATGGATTCCCCTTCCTCGATGAAAGCCCAATCCGGCTTGACCCAGTAGGGATTGGTGATCCTCGATTTGACGCTGAACTCGCCGCGGGGCGTGTCAAAGACCCATTTCCTCTGTTTGCCCCCGGGCTCTTCGAGGACGACCCCACTCCCGCAGGAGACGACGGCCGTGCGGACGACCTCCTTGCCGTTCTTGACATAAAGCCTGTTCTCGGCTGTATCGATGACGATGTACAGGCCCTTCGGCAAAAGCCCGCTCAGCCTCTTCTCGAGCTGTTGGATGTTTTTCTCGACCTTGGGCAGGTCCTTGTCGTCAATCGCCTTTCCGGACCCGGCCGGTGGCCAAGCCGATGCTTGCTTCAGGCCGATGAAATACGCCGCCCCCAGAACGGCCAGGAACCCCAGGTATAACAGCGCCGCCGCCGCGATGAAGATGCGCTTGACGAACATCTCAATGGTCCCTGATAGCCCTGAGGACGTAGTTGTCGAGCTCCATGGTGCCGATGATCGTGATCGGGGTCCCGACCGAAACAATATTATAGAGCTCGTCCATCTTATTGTTATCGAGGGAGACGCAGCCGCGGGTCAGACTGTCCGGACCCCCGCCGTGGATCTCGACGTCCCCGCCTATCCCGACGGACCCGGGGATGTTGCCACGGGCTTTCTCCCGGGCGAACCATTTCCTGTCTTCATCATTGGGATAGTCGATGAGCAGCGCCTTGTAATACGAGCTGGAGGGGATCTTCCGGATGATCTTATATCGGCCTTCGGGCGTCGCGTCGTCCCCGGAATGGCGCTTGGTGGCGAGGCCGTTGAAGCCTAGGCCGACTTCGTACGTCCTGATGATCTCCCCGTTCTTGTACACGTAGAGCCGCCGTTCGAGCTTGCTGACGATGAGGGCCGTCACGCCCCTCTTTCGGGAATCGGCGATGGTCGCATCAGCCGCGTTCTTCCATGCCCGGACCTGGGCCGGCTCGAGGTATCGGGCGATATACGCAACGATACTCCTTTCGGCCTCTGCGGCCAGAGAGGATGCGGTATCGAGCTTCGCGGCGGCCTCATCGAATTTGGATTTATTTATCAGGCCTTCGGCCTCCGCGAGCAGGATCGACGCATGGGCCACTTTCTTCCTGGCCTCACCCCGTTCCACCAGGGACCGGGTCAGGCCATCGAGCACCCGTATCCTCCTGCCGACCGCTGCCGACGTCTCCGCAAGGGACGAGGCCTTCACGGCGACGATGGACCGGACCTTGGCTCCCAGGGCGTTGCCCGCGCTCAAGGCGGCTTCGAAACCCCTCCGGACCCGGCCGTAGTCCCGGAACCAACCCAGCTTGAGGTTCTCCGCCTCGAGCGCCCCGCGGGCAGACTTCAGGAGTCGGATATAACCCGCGTGCTCCTGGCCGGCGAAAAGAGAAGCACCGGCCCTCCAGAGATCCTGTTCCTGAAGATCGGCTTCACGAACCTCCGGAGGGACCGGCGATGTTCGGCAAGCAACAAGCAAAACAGCCAGGATAAAGACGGCTGTCTTGCGAGAGATCACCTGCCCTTGACCTTGGCGATGGCGGCGTTGACCTGTTCGACGATCGCGGCGGCTTTCTCCTTGATGACCATGGCTTTGTCCTTGGCGCCAACGTAGTCCTCGGCGGCCATGGCGGACTGAACGTCGGCCATCGCGCTTTCGAGAGCGGACAGGTCGGCCTTCATGGCCTCAATGTCAGCCTTGGTGCCCTTGCCCTTGGGAGCCTTTTCGAGAAGGGCCTTAGCCTCGTCCCAGGTCGTCTTGGCTTCGTTCGCCGCCATCTCGGCTGCGTTCTTGGCCTCCTCGATCCGCCCGGGGATCAGGGCCTTGACGGCATCGGCGTCGGTGACGACTTTGGTCAGCATTTCTTTGGCCGGGCCGAATTTCTTGAAGAATTTCTTGGACTGGGCCGTGACCTCGTCCATGGCGGCCTGGAGGTCGCCATTGAGCTTGTTCAGCTCATCAGCGGCGTAGACGCCGCCCTTGGCATCGACCACACCCTGGATGGCGGCCTTGGCCGAGTCCATCAGCTGGGTGGGTGCCTTGGCGCAGCTCGTTAATGCGAATACGACGACGAGCGCCAACGTTAAGCCTTTCACGATGTTCTTCATGTTGTTACCTCCTTGTGGTATTTTTTATGAATTCCGTGAGACAGGCAGCGTGTTTAGGGGTGGGAGAGTAATTCTAGAAACGAGCCTTCGCTCTGTTCGTCCATGGACATGTCACACTCTATCTCCGGCCCGATTACATAAAACCCTTACTTATTGGAAAATCTACCATAATCGCGAAACCTTTGTCAACCCCTCAACTCCCCAGCCTGGCAAGGCCGGGACTCGTTCGGGGTCAACCCTGAGCATATCCCGGGCTTCGGCCCGGGAATGCGAATGGGTCAATCCCAGATAAAAAAAAAGAGGGGAACCCGTGTTCCCCTCTTCGCCCTGGCGAATACTCTGTCGATCTCGCGGGACGCGGACTCACTTGTCCGGGTCGATGATGATGCCTTCCTTCATCTTCCGCTGGACCTCGTCGCGGGCGGCCCGGATAGCCTCGTTGGCCATTTTGAATCGCTCTTCGGCCGGGAAGTTGAAGCGGGCCACGCCCTGCTGGATGGCCATGCTGCCGACGGCCACGGCTTCGCGCGGGAAAACCTCCCATTCGTCCATGTTGGGAATGATGTATTCCTCGTGGATCCCCTTGTCCTCGGCCACCTTGGCCAGCTCGCGGGCGGCCGCGATGCACATCTCGTCGGTGATGGTCTTGGCCCGGACGTCCAGAGCGCCCCGGAAGATGCCCGGGAAGCCGAGCGAGTTGTTGACCTGGTTGGGAAAATCGGACCGGCCGGTGGCCACGATCCGGGCGCCGGCTTCCTTCGCCTCCCACGGCCAGATCTCGGGGATGGGATTGGCCTCGGCGAAGACGATAGCGTCCTTGGCCATGGTCTTGACCCACTCGGGTTTGACGGTGCCGGGACCGGGTGTTGAACAGCAGATGAGGACGTCGGCGCCTTTGATGGCGTCGGCCTTGGTGCCTTGTCTGCCGAGCGGGTTCGTCCGCAGGCAGAGGTCCCATTTCTCCTTGAACTTCGTCTGGAGGGTTTCCTTGTCGGCCCGGTCGCGCGACAGGATGCCCTTGGAATCGACCGAGAGCATGTTCTTCGGGTCGGCACCTGCGGCAATGGCCATTTTAGCGATATTGATGCCCGACGCGCCTGAGCCGACGACCGTGATCTTGGCCTCGGCGATGTCCTTCTTGACGATCTTGAGGGCGTTGATCAGTCCGGCCACCGTGACGCAGGCCGTGCCCTGCTGGTCGTCGTGCCAGACGGGAATCTCGCACTTCTCCCTCAGCTCATCCAGGATCCTGAAGCATTTGGGCTGACTGATATCCTCGAGGTTGAAGCCGCCGAAAGACGGCTGCAGGGCCCGGCAGATCTCGATGAGCTTGTCGGGGTCCTTCTCGTCGAGACAGATCGGGAAGGCGTCGACGCCGCCCAGATACTTGTAGAGGATGCCCTTGCCTTCCATGACCGGCAGGCCGGCCTCGGGGCCGATGTCGCCCAATCCGAGAACGCGCGTCCCGTCGCTGATGACGGCCACGCTGTTCCACTTGTTGGTGTACTCGTAGACCTTGTCCTTGTCGGCGGCGATCTCCTTGCAGACCGCGGCGACGCCGGGCGTGTACCAGATGGCGAAATCGTTGAAGTCGCGCACGCGACACTTCAAGGCAATGCCCATCTTGCCCTTGTAGAACTTGTGGAGCCTCGGGGCGTCCAGCGAAGGCTGCTGGGCTTTCGCCAACAGCTCTTCTACGGTGACTTTCTTCATATAATAACCTCCTGAAAATTACGGACATTTATCATAAAGACGCGGATGTGAAAAGTCAATCTTTATTCGCCGCTAGCGCGGCGGCGGCGGGCACGAGATCCAGGCGCTTACCGGAGCGATGGAGAGTGCCGAACGGATGGCCGAGGTCGTGGCTGAAGGCCAGCATCCAACCCTCGTCGGCGGCTCGGGCCAGGATCACTTTTTTATTGTTGAAGGTTTCCACGGGGTAGAGGTCGTAGCTCATGATGTACGGAAGGTCGATGTGCGCCGCGGTCGGGACCGCGTCTCCGAGATAAAAGAACGTCCGTCCGCCGGCGACGACCTTGACGCCTTGATGAAAGGCCGTGTGGCCCGGGACGAGGATGACCTCGACGCCCGGCGCGACCGGCCCATCGCCCTCGACGAGGGATAAGTTCCCGGATCCGCCGAGCGGCTTCAATCGGGCCGGAAGGTAGCTCGGCCTATCCCGTTCGACGGGGTGAAGGGCCTGCTCCCATTCACCACGCTGGACGACGTAGCGAGCCTTGGGAAAGGCGGGGACCCATTTGCCATCGCCCGACCTCAGGCTGTTTCCTCCGCAATGGTCGAAATGGAGATGGCTGTTCACGACGACGTCGATGTCGTCAGGCCCGAGGCCCAGGCCGGCCAAGAGGCCGAAGAGCCCGGGGGACCTCTCAAAGGAATAGAAATCCGCATAGCGCCTGTCGACGTCGGGGCCGACCCCGGTGTCGAGGAGGAGAGTCGTTTCCGGCGTCCGGATGAGGAAACAATTGAGGGCCAGGATGATCCGGTTCTCCCCGTCGGGGACGGCCCGCTGGGCCCAGAGCGTTCGGGGGACGACACCGAACATGGCCCCGCCATCGACGCGGAACGTCCCGTCGAGGAGCCGGACGATCTCGATGTCGCCGATCTCGAGCCGATCGCCGGAGGGGATCATAACTTGTCCAGCGGATATTCGAGGCTGGCCCGGCTCGTCTCCGCCAGCCGGATCTCGCCGGTGTCCATGCGGATGGCGTCGACCGGGCAGGCCTCGACGCAAAAGCCGCAGAAGCAGCAGCGGTTGAGGTCGACGACGAAGCTCGTCGCGTATTTCTGGACCTCGGGGTCGTCGGTCTCCCCCGCTTCGATGAAAATGCATTCGGACGGGCAGACCGTGGCGCACATCATACAGGCCACGCATCGGGGCAGGCCGTTCTCGCGCCGGAGGATCCGGTGCAGGCTCTTGTGGCGAGGCGCGAGAGGCTTGACTTCGTCCGGGTATTGGATCGTGACGGCCCCTCTGCGACGCGTCTTGAGGCCCACGAGCCGCAGTGTGTGGAAAACCATGTTGACCGTGAAATGACGCGCGGTGATCCAGCCTCCCCTCAGGATCTCCTTGGCAATCAGCCAGGCTTTTTTCATGATCTCCTATTTCAGGACGAGGACCAAGCCCGTCACCAGGATGTTCGCCGTCCCCAGCGGGACGAGGAATTTCCAGCCGAAATCCATGACCTGATCGTAGCGAAAACGCGGGTAGGTCCAGCGAATGAGGATCTGGAGCCAGCAGAAGAAAAAGACCTTGAGGTTGAAGGCCAGGACCTGGAGCCCGGTCACGGCCCAGGGGGCAACCTTGAGGCTCCCGCCCCACGGAAAGACGAATCCGCCGGCGCCGAGCCAAGGGACCTGCCAGCCGCCGAAGAAGAGCGTCGTGGCCATGGCGGAGAGAAGGATGACCTCGAGAAAATCGGTGAACATGAACAGGCCAAACTTGAGCCCGCCGTATTCGGTGTAGAAGCCGATGATCTCCGATTCCCCTTCCGGCATATCAAAGGGCACCCGCTTCGTCCCGGCCATGCCCGCCAGGAAAAAGGCGACGAAGCCCAACGGTTGGAGGAAGATGCCCCATTTCGGCAGGAAGCCGAACAGGAGCCCGCCCTGGAACCGGACGATCTCCGAGAGCCGGAGCGAGGGAAAGACCATGACCAGACCGACGAGCGAAAGCCCCAGAGCCACCTCGTAGGATATGAGCTGGGCCGCGCCGCGAAGGCTGCCCAGAAGGGCGAAGCGGCTGTTGGAGGCCCAGCCGCCGAGGAGGATGCCGTAGATGCCGAGACTGAGCATGGCCAGCACGAAGAGGAGGGCCGCGTTGAGGTCGACGACCTGGAGGGCGATCCTCCGGCCGAAGAGATGGATCGTGTCGCCGAAGGGGACGGCGACGATGGCCACGGCCACGAAGAAGAACGAGAACACGGGGGCCAGCCAATGCAGAACGCGCTGGGAGAATGCCGGAGCAAAGTCCTCCTTGAAGAGCATCTTGATGGCGTCGGCGAAAGGCTGGAAGAGCCCGAAGAGGCGGAGGCCGAAGACCGAGGCCCGGTTGGCCCCGATGCGGTCCTGCATGACCGCGCTCTCCTTGCGTTCGACCCAGGTCAGAAAGAGGGCCAGGAGAAGCGTCCAGGTGAGGGCCAGAACGACCTTGACGAGGACGATAAGGACTTCGGTCATGGCTTCATCCCAACTCGACCCCGAGTTCAGCCGCGAGACGGGCCAGGATCTCGGCCTCCGGGAGCGAGCCCCGGGGCGCCGGCACGGCGCATTCAAAGGACTGGGTGAGCCCGGCGATGTTCGTGTAAGAACCCTTTTTCTCGGCCGGAAGGGCGGTCGGCAGGACCACATCGGCGGCCCGGTCGAGCACGCTCGAGGTGGCCGCGAGGAGGTATGTTTTCCCCGCCTGCTTGAACCAGGCGGCCGCCTTTTCAGCCGGCAAGTGCTCCAGGAGATGGAGGCCGAAGACGATCAGCAGGTCGGTCGAACCGGGGGGCGACTCCGGCTCGGGGAGCGTCGGCGAAAAGCCAAGTGCCGCCGCGCCCCGGCCGTTCGGCGCCCTGTCCGCCGTGAGAAGGATGCCGTCGGCTTCTCCGGGCTTCGGGTCAGCGAAGAAAATATTCCGAAGACCAAGAGTATCCACGAAGATCCTCCGGCAGGCCGCGAGCTCTTCGTTGGTCAAATAACCGTTCAGAACGACGGCCATCCGTGAAGATCGGCCGTTCTCGACCGTTTTCTTGATGTCGGCCGCGAGGCCCGTGATCACGTCCTTCCAATCGGAGGTTTTTTCTTCCGGCCGGCCGTCCGTCCTGAGGACAATGGTCGTCAAGCGGTTGTCCTCAATGTCATGATACCCGTAACGCCCGAAATCACAGATCCAATAGCCGTTGACCTCCGGGTTCTCGGCGGGGACGATCCGGTAGATCCTTCTCTGTCGACCGGGGAGCGGATAGCCGCGGACCGCGTGGATGACGATGTTGCAGCCCCGGCTGCAGCGCGGGCAGACCGTTCTCCCCTTCTCCAGGAACCAGGCCCTTGTCTTGAACCGGAAGTCGCCGTCGGTGATGGCGCCGACCGGGCAGATGTCGACCAGGTTCCCGGAATAGTTGTTTCGGATCGCCATTCCCTCGCCAATACCGATCTCGGCCTTGACACCCCGCTCGAACACGCCCAGCTCCCCGGTGCCCGTTACGCGCCGCAGGAACCGGACGCATCGGGTGCAGAGGACACACCTCTCACGGTCCAGGAGGAGTCCTTTTCCGATCGGGATCTTTTTCCGTTTCTTTTCCTTGACCTCCGAAAAACGGCTCGCATAGCGGCCATGCTTGTCGTAGTAGTCCTGGAGGAAGCACTCCCCCGCCTTGTCACAGATCGGGCAGTCAAGGGGGTGGTCGGCCAGGAGAAACGCGAGGACGTCCTTGCGGGCCTCGATGACCTTCGGCGTCGAGGTCCAGATCTTCATCCCCTCGCGGACGACCGTCGAGCAGGCCAGGTCGAGCTTCGGCAGGCCTTCGATCTCGACCAGGCACATCCGGCAGCTGCCCTCGGGTTCGAAGGCCGGGTGGTAGCAAAAGCGGGGAATGACGATGCCCATTTGCTCCGCCGCCTTGAGGACGGTCGTCCCCGGCGGGACCTGGAGCGCCCGGCCGTCGACCTGGATGCTGATCATCGCCGTTCCGCCCCCCGGGAGATCGTCTCCCCGAGCTCCTTGCCGAATTTTTCGACGATCGACAGGACGGGGAGAGCCGCCGCGTCTCCCATGGGGCACAAGGTCTTGCCCTTCATGCCTTGCGCCAGATGGCGGATGAGGTCGAGGTCGTCCGGCGCTCCGCCACCGGCCCCGATCCTGTCGGCGATCTTGCTGATCCAGGTCGTCCCGATCCGGCAGGGCGTGCACTGGCCGCAGGATTCGTGGGCATAGAAACGGGCCACGATTCTCAGGATGTCGATGATCGGCGTCCGGTCGCCGATGACGATGATGCCGGCCGAACCCAGCATGGACCGGGCGCGGGCCAAGGATTCATAGTCCATGGGGATGTCGAGCTCGCCGGGGGTGAGGAACGGCGCCGAAAGGCCGCCCGGAACAACGGCCTTGATCCCCTGACCCGCCGCCGGTCCGCCGGCCCAGTCATAAATGATCGTCCGGAGGGGCGTACCAACCGGCAGCTCGTAAAGACCGGGCTTTTGGACGGCTCCGCTGACCCCGAACAAGCGCGTCCCGCCGTCCCGCGGCAATCCACGGCCGGCGAACCACTCCGCGCCGTACCGGAAGATCAACGGCACGTTGGCGATCGTTTCGACGTTGTTGATCACCGTCGGCCTCCGGAAAAGCCCGACCGAGGCCGGGAATGGAGGCTTCAACCTGGGCCAGCCGCGTTTTCCCTCGATGGATTCGAGAAGGGCCGTCTCTTCGCCGCAGATGTAGGAGCCGGCGCCGCGGTGGACGAGGACCTCCAGGTCGAACCCGGAACCGAAGATCCCCGCCCCAAGGAATCCCTTCTCGCGGGCTTCGTCGATCGCGGCCTCGAGCCTCCGGGCGATGGATTCATATTCCGCCCGGATATAGATGAAGGCCGTATGGATACCGACGGCATAGCTCGCCAGGACGATCCCTTCGAGAAGCAGGTGCGGATCGCGGGTCATGATGACCCGGTCCTTGAACGTCCCGGGCTCGCCTTCGTCGGCGTTGACGCAGAGATATTTCGGCAAGTCGCCGGCCTGCGGCACGAAGGCCCACTTCGAACCTGCGGGAAAACCGGCCCCTCCCCTTCCCCTGAGGTTGGCTTTCTTGACTTCCTCCATGACCTCCTGGGGCTTCTTGGTCAGGAGGACCGTGCGGGCCGCCTCGTAGCCGCCGCGGCCGAGGTAGGCCTCGAGCCGGAAGGAATCCTCCCCAGTCGGGATGAGCGTCGCCGGGATGCCGGTCATGTCAGGGAAGTCCTTTCAAGATCGCATCGACCGTATCTTCGCTGACAGGGCCGTGGTCGTCGTCGTTGATCATCAGGCAGGGAGCGTGGTCGCAGTTGCCGAGGCACTCGACCGCGAGCAACGTGTATTTTCCGTCCGCCGTCGTTTCTCCGGCCTTGATACCGAGTCTCGACTCGAGGTGCCTGATGATGTCCTCCGAGCCGGCCAGAAAGCAGCTGATATTGCGGCAGACCTGGATGACGTACTTCCCCGCGGGCTTGCGCCGGAGGAGTGTGTAGAAGGAGAGGACCTCGCGGACCCGCAGGGGCGGGAGATCGAGCGTCGCCGCGACCCACTCCTCAGCTTCCGGAGAAATGTAGCCTTTTTCCCGCTGAAGGATGTGGAGGACGGGGAGGAGGGCGGCCTCTTTCGTCGGATAACGGCGGACGAGTTCCTCGATTCTTTTCGCGTTCCCGGCGGACAGGGAAAATGTCATCGATCGAGCTCCCCCCCGATCATGTTCATGGACCCGAAAGTCGGGATGACATCGGCCAGGAGCCGCCCCCTGATCAGCTGCTCAAGGGCGGAGACGATATGGAAGCAGGGCGCCCGGAGGTGCAGCCGGTAGGGGCGGTCCGTTCCGTCCGAGACGATGTAGAATCCGACCTCGCCGTTCCCGCCTTCGACCGAGAAATAGACGTCGCCTTTGGGCGGCCGGATGCCGTACCCGTCCATGAAAAAAAGGAAATGGCTGATGAGGCCCTCCATGGTCGTGTAAGTATCTTCCTTGGGCGGGACGAAGACAGGGGCGTCGACGGTCAGGATCTTCGGATAGCGGACCTTTTCCGACCCTTCGAGGTTCGGCGAAAGTCGGATCCTCTCGGACGGCTTGCTCATGCGGCCGCGCCGGATGGCCTCGGCCGGTTCGATCTCCTCGTCGGCCTTGCCCGGAAGCGCCGCGTCCGGGATGAGGGCCGCGACCTGCTCGATGAGCCGCAGGCTCTGCTCCATCTCCAGCATCCGGACCTTATAACGGTCGTAATTGTCGCCGTGGTCGCCGAGCGGGATGTCGAAATCCAGACGGTCATAAAGGAGATAAGGATGGGCCTTGCGCACGTCGTAGAGGATCCCGGTCGAGCGGAGGCAGGGGCCCGTCCAGCCGTAGGAGAGGGCGTCCTCCCGCGAGATCGCGCCGACACCCCGCGTCCGGTTGAGGAAGATCGGATTCCTGTCGAGCAGCCCGTGGACGTCCTTGAGGACAGCGCGGGTCTCGCAGACGGCCGTCTTCACGGAATCCCGCCAACCCTCATAAAGGTCGGCCCTCACCCCGCCGATGCGGATGTAGGATGTCGTCATCCGGGATCCCGTGGTGAACTCGATGACGTTCCAGAGGAACTCCCTGGCCTTCATCATGTACAGGAAGACGGTGAAGGCGCCGTTCTCCATGGCCATGGCGGCCAGGCAGGTCAGGTGGTCCGAGATCCGCGACAGCTCGCACATCAGGACCCGGATCATCTGGGCCCGCTCGGGCACGCGGACGCCGAGCATCTTCTCCATGGTCATGGCGTAGCCCAGGTTGTTGATCTGGGGCGAGACATAATTCAGCCGGTCCGTATAGGGCAGCAGGTTGAAATAGGTCTTGTTCTCGCAGGTTTTTTCGAAGCCGCGGTGAAGGTACCCGATCTCGGTCTCGGCGTTGAGGATCTTCTCGCCGTCGAGCTCGAGCATGATCCGGAAGGTTCCGTGCATGGCCGGGTGGGACGGGCCCATGTTGATGAGCATGCTCTCCGGCCGGGCCTCTTTCTGGATCCGCAATCCCATCTCAGTCCCTCAGCGGGATCCTCGGCTGTTCTTTCCGCCACGGGTAGCTCTTGCGGAGCGGGTGGCCTTCGAATCCCTCGTACATCAGGATGCGGCGCAGGTCGGGGTGCCCGGCGAAGGCGACTCCGAACATGTCGAAGACCTCGCGCTCGAGCCAGTCGGCGTTCTTCCACAGCCCGGCGAACGAATCGACGACCGGGTTCGCGCCGGGCAGGGATACCTTGAGCCTGAGGCGCCGGTTGCGGCTCAGGGAATAAAGATGATAGACCATCTCGAAACGGCTTTCGGACTCCAGGAAGTCGACGCACGTCAGGTCGAGAAGGACGGCGTAGTCGAAGGGGAGGCCTTTCAACCCCGCCATCACGGCCCTCAACCCCTCCCGGCGAACGACGAGGACCTGGTCGCCGAACGTCTCCGTATCCGACTCGAGCTCGGCCGAGAAGCGCTGGCGGATCTCGTCGATCAGGTTTTCTTTTTCCATCTCCAGTCCTGTGGCTGTTTCTGGATTTTCTCCTGGAGCTTGAGGAGGCCGTCGAGGACCATCTCCGGCCGGGGGGGGCAGCCGGGGATGTAGATGTCGACCGGGATGATCTTGTCGATGCCTTGGACGGCGGCATAATTCTGGTAGATGCCCCCGCTCACCGTGCAGGCCCCGAAGGCGATGACCCACTTCGGCTCGAGCATCTGCTCGTAGACCGTCTTCAACACGGGGGCGAGCTTGTGGCTGATCGTTCCGACGACGAGGAGGAGGTCGGCCTGGCGCGGCGAAAACCGGGTCAGTCCGGCGCCGAAGCGGTCGATGTCGAAGTGGGCGCACGCCGCCGACATGTATTCCATGCCGCAGCAGGCGGTGATGAACGGATAATGGAAGAGGGAGTATTTCCGGCCCCAGCCGAGGGCCGTTTCCAGGCGGGTCGTGAGAAAATCGAGGCCGCTCATGACCAGCGGAAGATCCCTTTTTTCCAGGCATAAATAATGCCCAGGCCGAGGACGAGGACGAAGCCGCCGAGCGCCGTCAGGCCGGCCAGGCCCCGATCCCGGAAGGCGAGCGCCAGGGGGTAGAAAAATGCGATCTCGACGTCGAGGAGGAGGAATAGGAGCGCCACGAGAAAAAACGGGATGTTGACCGGGCCGATGCCCGATTGGAGCGGCGGACTGCCGCACTCGAAGGGCTTCTCCCGGGCCGGGTTGGGCTTCCGCGGGCCGAGGATGAAGTTGATGAGGATCATGACTGCGGAAAGAACGCCGAAGACGAGGAAGGAAAGCGCGAGTTCCATCATGATGCTTCGTCGGCCACGATGATTGTATAGAATCGCCGCGGATTTTTCAACGATGGGGACTGTCCCTCTGATCTCGGGGACATGTACCTCCGGTACGTGTCCCCATTCTTCTCCCCCGTACTTTCGTTTCTCAGGCGTTCAAAATGTGCAGGGCCCTGTTCTTGGCCTTGAGCGCCGCCTCGCCGATGGCCTCGGACAGCGTCGGATGGATATAGATGATACTGTCCAGTTCCTCGAGCGTCAGGCCCTTGGATACGGCCATGGTCAGCACCGGGATCATCTCCGAGGCGCCGGGCGCGACGATATGGGCCCCGATGACGCGGTCCGACTCGTCGGCCAGGACCTTGATCATCCCGTCGGTGGCGTCCATCGTCAGGGCCCGGCCGCTCGCCTGTAGCGGGAAAACGCCGCTTATGGCCTTGATCCCTTTGGCCAGGGCCTCCTCCTGGGTCAGCCCGACCGAGGCAAATTCCGGCTCGGTGAAGACGGCCATAGGCAGGGCTTTATAGTCGACGGTCCTGCGGGGCAGCCCGGCCGCGTTGTCGACAGCCACGAGAGCGTCGGAATAGGCCTTGTGGGCCAGGAGTTTGCCGCCGATGACGTCGCCGATGGCGTAGATCCCGGGGACGTTCGTCTCGAGCGACGGTCCGACTTTGATGAAACCGCGGTCCATGTCGAGGAACGGGGCTCCATCGAAGAGGTCCTCGGTGTTGGGCCGCCTTCCCGCCGAAAGCAGGACCTTTTCGCCGTGATATTCGAACCGCATATCGGTTTTAATGCAAAGGCCCTTCAAGGTGACGCCGTCCTCATTAACGGCGGCGTCGTCGATCCTCATCTCCGTGAAGACTTTCAAGCCCTGCTTCTTGAAGACGCGTTCGAGCCGGGTGACCGATTCGCGGTCCGACCCGGGCAGGATCTGGGGCAGGATCTCGAGAACGGTGACATCCGTCCCCAACCGCCGATAGATCGAACCCATTTCGAGACCGACGGCTCCCGCGCCGATGACAAGAAGGCTCTTTGGCACCTCCGCGAGCTCGAGCGCCTCCGTGCTGGTGATGATGGTCCGGCCGTCCGCCTTGAGGAAGGGCAGTCCGGCCGCGCGGCTGCCCGTGGCCACGATGACCTTCTCCGCCTCGTATATCCTCTCCCCTTCCGGCGTCCGGACGACGACGGCCCTGTCCGCTCTCAAGCGGGCCGCCGCCTTGACGATTTCGACCTTGCCCTTCTCGAGGAGGAAGACGATGCCGTTGACGAGTCTGTCGACGACCCCCTGCCGCCCCTCCTGGACTTTTTTCCAATTCAGCCGGACGTCCCCGACCGGCCCCTCGAGCGTCTTCGTCCCGGCGACCTCCTTGAGGATCTTCGTCTGGTGCAGGAGGTACTTGGTCGGGATGCATCCGTAGTTGATGCACGTCCCGCCGATGCGGTCCCGGTCGATGAGCGTGACGCTCTTCTTGAGTTGGGCGGCACGCATGGCGGCGAGATAGCCGCCGGGACCGCCGCCGACGATGACGATGTCTCTTTTCTCGCCCATGGGAAGTCCTTTCAGGGCGTTTCGGGCGCCTCTCCCGATCGTCCGGTCCGCTTCAGGAACGTCTTCAAGAAAAGCGCGACGACACCCGCGGACAGCGCGAAGAGGAGCAGGTCCGCGGCGATGAGGATGATGTTCCCCTTCCTGATATAGCCCGCAAGGAGGATGCCGAGCGAAACCAGGGTCGTCACGACCATGAAGACCGCCGGGACGAGCGTGTACCAGTTCCGCCGCTTGCGGAGCAGGAGCCAGGCCGACACGGTGAGCAAGGCCATCGCCGCCAGCAGCTGGTTGGCCGTGCCGAAGATGGGCCAGAGAGTGTTAAAGGCGTTGGAATAGGCCAGGATCCACATCAAAACGACCGACAGGCCCGAATTGAACCAGTAATGCCGAAGCAAGCGCGGCACTTTCCTGATAACGATGGACCACAGCTCCTCGAAGAGGTAGCGGTTGAGCCGGACGGCCGCGTCGAGGGTCGTGATGACGAAGCCCTCGACGAGCAGGATGCCGAAGACCGTGCCCAGGGCGACGGGGATGCCCAGGCCCTGGTGGAAGAGCCGGCCCGCTGCCAGCGAGAAGCCCAGGATGGGATTGGATTTGACGGCCGGGTCGGTCGGCCAGACGATGGCCTTGTAGTCGGAGAAGGCCATGACCGCGCCGAGGGCCAGGAGGACGCAGACCGCGAGGAGCGACTCGAGAAGCATGGCGTTGTAGCCGACGCGCCGGGCGTCAGGTTCCCTGGCCAGCTGTTTCCCGGTGGTCCCTCCGGCGACGAGGCAGTGAAAACCTGAAATGGCCCCGCAGGCGATGGTGATGAACATCATCGGCCAGATGAAGCCGAGGTTCAGCGCCCCTTCCACGAGGTTGAACCGGGGCATGGTCACCGTCAAGCCCTGGAAGCCGCAGCTGAAAAGCGAAACGACCATCAGGCTTATGCCGCCGTAGAGGATCTGGACGTTGATGAAATCGCGGGGCTGAAGGATGAGCCAGACGGGCACGCCCGCGGCGAAGAGCACGTAGACCGAGATGATGATCATCCAGGTCGTCGGGGCCATCGTCACCGGGAAGGAGACGCCCAGGAAAACGGAAGCGACGCAGATCACCGCGGCCAGGGCGTAGGCGTAGGCGGTCTTCAGTCTCTTTTTGTAGAGGAGGAATCCGAGCAAGGGCGAGCAGAACGTGATGAAGATGACCGAGGTCGAGGCGATGCCGCCGATGCGGCCCATGACGACGCCGTCCCGGACGACCGTCTTGAGGAAAGTCTGCCCTTCCTTGACCCCGATCTTAGCCAGCGGCCAGAGCGAGGTCAGGGAGATCGCCGTCGCGCTCAGGAAGGCCGACGTCACCAGCACGATCATGACCAGCGTGAAAGCGATGAACAGGTTGAATCCGGAGCTTCCCAGGGTCTTGCGGGCGACCTCGGCCATGGACTTGCCGCCCTCACGCATGCTGATGAAAAGCGTCGTGTAGTCGTGGACGGCCCCGATGAAGACGCCGCCGAAGACGACCCACAGCCAGGCCGGGACGAAGCCGTAGAGGATGGCCATGGTCGGGCCGAGGATGGGCCCGGCACCGGCGATGGCCGAGAAATGGTGGGCGAAGACGACGTACGTTTTCGTCGGGACGTAATCCCGGCCGTCGTTGCGAGTGACGGCGGGAGTCGGATGGTCGGGATCCTCGCCCAGATTGCGGGCGATAAAACGGGAATAGAAGCGGCCGGCCAGGACGAAAACGGCCGCGGCCGCGAGCAGTACCAGGAGAACGTTCATAGGTCTCTAATTAGCATATTTGACAGGCTCGTGACAAATCGGTAAAAAGAAGACCGCGAAGTCAAACGAGGAGACCCGGCATGCTGACGAACTGGGAAAAAGCCGTATTCGTGTTGTTCATCCTGGCCACGGCGGCCGCCTTCTGGATACCCATCGTCCGCCGCCTCCGCATTATCGCGGCCGGAGTGGGCGAAGACCGGTTCAAGGACCTCTGGAAACGGTTCCGCCACGCCCTGGTCAAGGTCCTTTTTCAGCGCTGCACGCTGCGCAGCGAGCGCCTGTTCACCGGGCTGATGCACGTCGGCATTTTTTACGGCGCTCTGACCTTCGACACGATGACGCTCAGCCACACGCTCGAGGGTTTCATCGGGGGATTTTATCTCTTCGGCAACTCCGATTTCGGATTGTTCTTCTCGCTCCTCATCGACGTGGCCGCTATTTCGGTCATGGCCGGCGTCGTTTTCCTCGCTTTCCGCCGGTTCGTCATCCGGCCCAAGGCCTACGCCACGACACCGGGCGATTCGGCCATCATCTATCTCTTGATCACCCTGGCCACGGCGACCTACCTCTATTTCGAGGGTTTCTCCATCGCTCATCACCCCGATACGGCGCGCCTCGCGTTCCTCGGCTCGTGGATCGCCGGCGCTATCGAAAGATCCGGTCTCGGCGCCGAGGCCATCGCCACGCACTTCAGGATCGCCTGGTGGGCCCATGTCGTCACCGTCTACGCCTTCATCGCTTATGTCCCGCACTCCAAGTACCTCCACATGTTCGCCGGCCCCTTCAACGTCTTCTTCCGCAGGTCGACGCCGAGCGGCGAGCTCGCTCCGGTCGATCTCGAGAAATCCGAGGTCTTCGGCATCGAGAAGCTCACGGACTTCACCTGGAAGGACAACCTCGACGCTTTCGCCTGTATGGAATGCGGCCGCTGCCAGGATGCCTGCCCGGCCTTCGCCAGCGACAAGCCGCTTTCGCCGAAGATGATCATGGTCAACATGGAGAAGGCGCTGCTGGCCAAGGACAAGGCCGTCGTCGCGAAGAAGCGGACCGACCTTGAGGAGCTCGTCCCCACGACCTTCGCGGAAGGAGAGATCTGGACCTGCACGACCTGCGGCGCCTGCCAGAAGGTCTGCCCGGTCGAGATCGAGCACATCCGCAAGATCGTCGGCGCCCGACGAAGCCAGGTCCTCATGCAGAGCAAGTTCCCCCCGGAGCTCAACGCCTTCTTCCGGAATATGGAGACGAACTCCAACCCCTGGGGCATCGGCTTTTCCAAGCGGGCCGAGTGGGGCGAGACGCTCGGGGTCAAGCACATCAAGGACGTCCCCGACGCCGAATGCCTCTTCTGGGTCGGCTGCATGGGCTCCTACGACGACGCCGGAAAAGGGATCGCCGGGTCGCTGGTCAAGATCCTCCGCGCGGCCGGGGTCAAGTTCGGAACGCTGGGTACGGAAGAAAAATGCTGCGGCGATTCGGCCCGGCGCCTCGGCAATGAATACCTCTTTCAGAGCCTGGCCCAGGAGAATATCTCTCTCTTTAAGACCTACGGAATAAAGAAGATCGTCACCATCTGTCCCCACGGGTATAACACCCTCAAGCATGAGTACCCGAAGCTCCTGGATCTCGTGCCGGGCTTGACGGAAGAGGACAAGACGAAGCTTCGGGCAATCGAGGTCGTCTCCCACGCCGAATTCATCTGCGGCCTCATCGGCGAGGGCAAAATCGCTCCGAAAGCCGCCCGGGCGGAGACTTACACCTTCCACGACCCCTGCTACCTCGGCCGCCACAACGGGCTCACGAAGGAGCCGCGGACCGTCCTGTGTTCCGCGCTCGGCGAAAAGCCCAAAGAGCTCAAGCGCCACGGCGACGACAGCTTCTGCTGCGGGGCCGGCGGCGGGCTGATGTGGACCGAGGAAACGCTCGGCAAGCGGATCAATCACCTGCGGACGGATGAAGTGATCGCTTCGGGCGCGGGATTGGCCGCGGCCGCCTGCCCCTTCTGCCTGACCATGCTCCGCGACGGCCTCAAGGACAAGGGCCGCGAGGACATCCAGGTCAAGGACATCGCCCAGATCGTCGCGGAAGTCCTATAGAGCTTCAGCGAAAATCAGGAACGGACATCTTTTCGGCGTTTCTTGACGTACGTGTCGAGGGTGACGGCCTTATCTTCCAACTCACGCAGGTTCTTCAAGTCCACCATATCTTCTTTGATCTCCTCCCGGGCGAGCTGCTCCATGACGGCTTTTTCGACGAAAAAGCCATACTTCAAACCTCTTTCCCGGCAGAAATGTTTGACCCGTTCCGCAACGGCATAATGGACCTTCACGGCCAGAACGGTTTTATCTTCTTTCATGGCTTTTCCATGATAAGATGGAAACATAACTTTGTCAATATTTATTTAATTATAGTTATGTTCTGTCAGAATACGGTCTCGACGCGGATGCCGCGGGCACGGAGGGCCTTGGACAATCTGCCCGATTGCGTTCTGAAGAAAGAATCCGCGAGGGCATCGAGAAGGCCGTGGCGGGCGTAAAAGGCCTTCACCGCGGGAAGATAGTTCATCCGGTCGATGAGGACCCTGTCGACGGCGCCGGCCAGGAGCGCGGCCAGCTTCTCCGGATTTCCCGGGAGGAGCGGGCCGGCGAAGGCGAACGTCGACACCCCCGCGGCCTTGAACTCCCTTAAAACCTCGACCCTCTCCCCCACCGGAGAGGCGCGCGGTTCGAACATCCCGGCGATCGTCTCGTCGTCGGTCGCAATGGTGAAGCCGACCTCGACGTCGGAGAGCCGCCGGATGATATCGAGATCCCGCCTCGCACGGGCTGATTTCGTCTGGATCTGGACCGGGAAATCCCGGCCGACCAGGACTTCGAGAGAGCGCCGCGTTAGCGCGTAGCGTTCTTCGAGCGGCTGGTAGGGATCACAGACTGAGGCGAACCAGATCGTGCCCCTTTTGGCCTTGACGATCTGCTTGGCCAGCAATTCGGGCGCGTTGACCTTGACGTCGACGAACTCGCCCCACGGTTCGCTGTGGCCGCTGTAGCGCCGCATGAACAATGCGGCGTAGCAGTAGATACAGCCGACTTCACAACCCGTGTACGGGTTGACGCAGTAATCGTGGATCCTCGAGGTGTTGAGGATGGACTTGGCTTGGATCTCGCGGATGACCGGCCCGGGCATAATAATATTATACTTCAGAAGCCGGAGGGTCGGTTTGTCTACGCAACGAAATTCGCCCGGCCCCAGGAGCCAACGCTATTATCTACAGATCAGTCTCTTTTAACCCGGCGACTTTCATCAGGTGTTTCAGGAGCCCTGCTTTGATGGCTTGGTTGCCATGGATGGGTAGGGATATTCTCTCGACTCTATTTTCTTTGGTATAGACATGATGGCTGCCGTGGACTCTTGCCAGCTTCAAGCCATGATTTTCAAGTACTTTCGCGAAGCCTTTTCCCGAAAGCGTTTTCATACGGCGATTTCCATCACCTTATCGCTCTTTTTGAGCCGTAATGACTTTAAATCAACAGATAGACAAGCTTCGACGGCTTCGTAGATATTCTGAAGAAGATCCTCTATCGTCTCTCCTTGAGTGGCGCACCCCGGAATAGAGGGAACCTCGGCCCAGAACCCCCCTTCCTCTGCCTGATGAACAACAACCTTGAGTTTCATGGAATGCTCCTCGATCTTTACATTCGTCTTATGAATTATACGATTGAGTACACACGAAATCAACCACATTCGACAGCGGCCGGGGCCCCGGCCTTGCCACCGCCCTTGGCAGCGCTGGCGAAGCCGGCAGGACCGGGACTGGGAAGCCCGGCCCCGGGCTTGCCCGGAGCTACTTAGCCAGAATCTCGCGAAAGGCCCGGACGGCCCGGTCGACGTC
>CAZZCH010000043.1:21261-26056 GCA_964652895.1 uncultured Eubacteriales bacterium | reverse complement strand
ACTCGGAAAATTTATCGATGATCCGCCGGGCCAGCGCCATATTATAAGGCTGAAGGGGGATCTTTACGATCGTGTCGACCACGGCGGCGACGATGCCGGTGAGGGCGCCGACGATGGCCCCGTCGCCAGCGGTCAAGACGCCGACCGTGTTCTTGGCCAGGAGCTTGACGGCCATCGCGGCGCCGCCGACGATCCAAAGGCAGCAAAGGCAGTTCCCAGCGCTGACGATGGGGAGGCCCGACAGGACACCGGCGACGGCGCCGGCGATGAGGGCGGGCCGGAAGTATTCAGGCTTCTTCTGATCCATGGCGCCTCCTGTTGGTGCCGGGCCCTATTTTACGTCGTTTGCCCGGATTTTTTCAAGTGCCAAGCCGGCGGCCCTTCTTCGCCTTGCGAGAAAGAGGTCGGAGAGGCCGGTCACGAAATAGAAGGGCAGGACCGTCCCCCAAACGGCCCCGGTGGCGAAGCGGAAGGCGATGGGGCTCGCCCAGATCCCCAGGAGCCCCGCCGCCCCGTCCAGGGCCATCGGCAGGGTCATCGGCAGAAAAACGCGGATGGATGGGAGCTCGATCTTCGAAAAGCCGCGGATGAACGGATAGAGAATGAGTCCGGCCGCGAATCCCGTGTAGATCCCCAGGCAACGGCCGCAGACGGCGAGCGGATGGCCGTGGAAAGTCAAACACCGTCCCGGGATCTGATGGCAAATGGGCGCAAACAGGGCGTAAAAAAGGCGCGCCGCCCCGGCCGACCCCCGGGCGGCAAGTGCGGGGGCCAGGAATATCAAAAAGAGCCATATCGCGGTGCCGGCGGCGGTCCAGAGAAATACGGTGAGGACGGTCCGCGATATTCCGGGGCGCGACATGGGCCGTATTGTACCATGGAAGCCGGGGCCCGGCGATGCCGGGGAATTTCCAATTGACAGGAGCGGACGTCCTTGAGTAAATTAGGGCCATCCGAGTTGTAAAATTTCCTTTGGATAGGAGGACGCGATGACCGGATTCCGGAAGAGTTCCCTGGTTCTGATCTGTTCTATCATACTGGCCTCTTCATGGGGGTTCTCCCAGACCGAGGAGGCGAACAGCGTCCTTGGACAGGCCGGCGGAGGCGTTCTGACGATCATCGGCTACGGTGCCGACAAGGCCGAGATCGCCAATTCCCGAGGGTCGGCCTTAGCCCTGGCTGAGGACGTTATCGTTACGGCCTATCACGTCATCGCCCAGGCGTTCGATTTCGAGGCCGTCAATGTCAAGGGGAAGAAGGTCAAGATCGAGGGCGTCCTCGGTGTCGATAAAACCCATGACATCGCGCTCATCAAGCTGAAAGGCAAGGTCCAGCCCCTGCCCCTCGGCACGATCGACAACTTGGTCGAAGGCGCGCGCGTCTTCGCCATAGGCTCCAATAACCTGGCCCAAATCATCATTGCCGAAGGCACCTTGCGCCGGGTCGTCGACATGGGGCCCGCAGGCAAGATCCTGGACATCGGCATGGCCTCCGCTCCGGACGAGTTCCGCGGCGGGCCGCTCCTCGATGTCAACGGCCAGCTCGTGGGGATGCTCCTCGTCCTGGGCGACCGGGGCTTCAAGTTCGGACTGCCGATCGGAGCCCTGGCGAGCGTCCCCCGGACGGGGAAGGTCGTCGAATTCAAGTCCTGGCCCCATGAGAATTATTTCGAGACGGTCGAAGGGAATGTCTTCGCGGGGCGGGTGGCGGCCGCCCTCGACGATCAGATGACGGCCCGGCTCTACTTGGAGAAGGCGGTCACGCTCGATCCTTCCTATATCGATGGGTATTTGGAACTTGCCGATATCTACGCCAAGCAACGCGACTATGCCGCGGCCGCCGCGGCTTACAAGAAGGTGACCGAACTCGATGCCTCTCGGGCCGACGCCTTTTACGGGATGGGCTCCGTCCTGACGAAACAGACGAAGTTCAAGGAAGCGGCCGAAGCTATGGAAAAAGCTGTCGCCTTGAACGTCGACAACAAGCAGGTCCAGTTCGATCTGGGGACGGCCTACGAGGAGCTCCGGGAGTTCGAAAAGGCCGCCGGGGCCTACGAGAAGTTCATCGCCCTCGCTCCGGCCGGTTCATGGAACGCTTACCTGCACTTGGGGATCTGCCGGACGAATCTCGGCCAGTTCGATGCGGCCATCGCCGCCCTCCAAGAGGCCCAGAAGGGCCAGCCCAAGGACATCAATGTCAATCTCAAACTGGCCGAAGCCTACGAGAAGGCCGGCCAGTTTGAGAAGGCCGAGGCCGTTTACAACATCATGGCCGAGATCAACCCGGCCGAAGCCAAGACCTACTATCGCCAGGCCTTCCGGATCTACGATGTCGCCGGGAAATACGAGCTGGCCATCAAGCCGGCCAAGAAGATCATCGACCTCGAACCGAAGGACGAGATGAACCACTACTTCCTCGGGCTGACATATTTCAAGCTTCAGAAATACGACGAGGCCATCGCCGCTTTTGAGCAGGGGCTGGCTGTCAAGCCGGATTTCCCCCATGCCTGGTTCCAGATCGGTTCCGCCTATTTCAACCAGAAAAAATACAAGGAGGCCGCGGCCGCCTACAAGAAATACACCGAGCTCACCCCTGACGACCCGTCGGGGTGGCTGAGCATCGGGGTCTGCTACATGCAGCTCAAGGATCACGAGGCCGCCCTGGAGCCTCTGAAAAAGTGCGTCGAGCTGAAGCCCGACAACCCGGTGGCCTGGTTTAACCTGGCTATCGTCTATATCAACCTCAAGGACAACTTCAGCGCCAAGGAGATCTACAACAAGCTAGTCACCTTGGACCCGACCCTCGCGGAAAGGCTGAAAAAGTACATCCGCTGAAGGGTTCCCGTCGGAAAATTGACAGGGCTGGACTTCGGGCCTAGAATAGAGTTTCGGCTGGCAGCCCCGCAAATTGTTCATTCGACGAAAAATGGATCGAGAAGAAAGGGCAGATGGCGGAATTGGCAGACGCGCTAGGCTTAGGACCTAGTTCCTGATGAAGGAGTGCGGGTTCGAGTCCCGCTCTGCCTACTGATGTCCGGACCCACAACCCACCGAGAGGAAGAGAAGAAGAGATGAACGCACCAGGAAGGCAGAGCCGGCTCATAGATGTCAGCCCGAGCCGCAAGGAGATCGAGCTCGAGATCCCTCCCGACGAGGTCCTGAAAGAATACGAGAAGATCCTCGGCGAATACGCCGGCAGGGTCAAGCTCTCCGGTTTTCGCCAGGGCCACGCGCCCCGGGAGATGGTCCGCAGCCTCTTCGATCACGATATCAAGCACGATGTCTACGATTCCCTTATTCCCCGCGTGCTCGAAGAGGAATTGAAGGGGCTCCAGCTCAATCCCGTCAACGTGCCGGTCCTCCGGGACCTGAAACATGAGGAGGGACAGCCCTTGCGGTGCACGGCGGCCTTTGAGGTCCTCCCGGGTTTTGAGCTTCCCGATTACCGGACGATCCAGGTCTCCGGGCGGACGTCCGAGGTCGGCGAAGAGGATGTCGATAAGATCCTCGAGGACATCCGGGCGAGGGCTGCCGAATATGTGCCGGTCGAGGGCAGGGGAGTGGGGGACGGGGACTATGCCGTGGTCGAGATGCAGGGCCGGGACAAGCGGACGAACCGCCTCCTGCCCGTCGAAAAAGCCGTCGTTCTGGCCGGCCACGCTGAAAACGAGCCCGCCCTGAACAAGACGATCACGGGCATGAAGGCGGGCGAGGAGGGCGCCTTCGAAGTCGCGTATCCGAAGAACCACGCCAACCGGCGCGTGGCCGGGAAGGAGATCGCCTACAGGCTGAAGGTCAGAGAGGTCAAGGAGAAGAAGGTCCCTGAGCTCAACGATGAATTCGCCCGGACTGTCGGGACGCCCGAGGGCCTCAAGGAGCTTCGCGAGAAAATCCGCAAGGAGCTCGTAGAGGGCCGGGAGAAGGCCGGGCGGAACGAAACGGCTTCAGCGGTCCTGGCCGAGGTCGCCAAGCGGATTTCGCTGGAATTGCCCGAATCCGTGGTCGAGCAGGAATCCCTGGCCATCCTGAAGCGGTTCCTTTCCGCCTCCCGGGACAGGCATATCTCCCCGGAGGCCCTCGAGGGGCTGAAGGCCCAGGCCCGCCGCCAAGCTGAAGATCACCTGAAAAACCATTTGATCCTCGAGAAGATCGCTAAAAAAGAGGGTTTTGGGGTCACCGAAGAGGAGGTCCAGGCGGAAATCCGGGACCTGGCCCGGGCCAATCACGTGTCCGAACCCTACCTGGCGGACATGCTCAAACAGGAGGAGCGCCGGGAAGAGCTCGTCGAGACCCTTCTCTTCCGGAAGACGGTTGACTTTCTGGTGAAAACGGCTATAATTAGTTGACCAAGGTTCAATACTCGCGACTCTCGAGAGCGCGTCAGATCACCGATAAAACGGCTCAATTCTAAACGCCGCGTGAGTAGTGTACGCTTAAGCTGGCCGGGGGCCCCCGGAGGGCCTGGAGCGTAAATCATGCAGGATTCCAACGAACATACCGAGGTCCTGAGGAACATCCCCCTCATTCCGTTGAGGGATCTTGTCGTCTTCCCCGCGACCCTTGTCCCATTCATCGTCGGGCGCTCTTCCAGTATCCAGGCGCTGGAGAAGGCTGCGGAGAAAGACAAAATGATCTTTCTGGCCGCCCAGATGGATGCGTCGATCGACAATCCGACGCCCAAAGACATCTACTCGGTCGGCGTCACGGCCAAGATCATCCGGACCATCAAGAGCGACGACCGCAACATGAAGGTCATCGTCGAGGGCAAAAGCCGGGCCCGGATCGTCGAATACCTC
>CAZZCH010000043.1:0-21251 GCA_964652895.1 uncultured Eubacteriales bacterium | reverse complement strand
GATCCTGGCCAAGGTCGTCAAGGAGGTCGAGGACCACGTCCCCGAGTCCCGCGAGCTGCTGAAGCGGGTCCTGGCCCTGTTCGAGGATTACCTCAAGCTCAACCAGAACACCAACTTGGATTCGATCATCCCCGCCCTGAGGGAGAACACTCCGGAGCGGATCTCTGACATCATCGCCTCCCACGTCTACATGCCTCTCGAAGAGAAACAGAACTTGCTCGAGACGGTCAACAGCTTCGAAAGGCTGAGGCGGCTCAACTACGTCCTGGAGAACGAGATCCTGAAGATCCACACCTCTTTCCAAAAGGACCCCCAGCGGGCCTCCCGGCGTCGTCCGGGGCTGAAAGACCAGCCGTCCGGACAGAGGGGCGGATTCCCGGTCGGGTCGCCGAGTTTCCGCAAGGAAGACCAGCCCAACGAGGTCGAAGAGCTGCGGCAGAAGGTGGCCAAGGCCAAGATGCCCCAGGATGCCGAGGAGAAAGCCTACAAGGAGATCGAGCGGCTGGAATCCATGCCGCCCATGTCGGCCGAGGCCACGGTCAGCCGGAACTACCTGGATTGGCTCATCTCCATGCCTTGGAACAAGAAATCAAGAGAAAAACGGGAGCTCAAGGAAGCCGAGCGGATCCTCAACGAGGATCATCACGGCCTGGAGAAGGTCAAGGAGCGCATCTCCGAATACCTGTCCATCCGCCGGTTGGTGAAGAACCCGAAGGGGGTCATCCTGGGGCTCATAGGGCCGCCCGGCGTCGGGAAGAGCTCGCTCGGAAAATCCATCGCCCGGGCCACGGGCCGGAAATTCGTCCGCCTCTCCCTGGGCGGCGTCCGCGACGAAGCGGAGATCCGGGGACACCGCCGGACCTATATCGGCGCCTACCCGGGGCGCATTATCCAGATGATCAAGCGCAGTGGAACGAAGAACCCTGTTTTCCTCCTGGACGAAGTCGACAAGATGAGCATGGATTTCCGGGGTGATCCGGCCTCCGCCTTGATGGAGGTCCTCGACCCCGAGCAGAACAGCACGTTCCTCGACCATTACATCGACACCGATTTCGACCTGTCCCAGGTCATGTTCATCGTCACGGCCAACATGATCGACCCCGTCCCCAAACCCCTGATCGACCGGATGGAAATCATCCGCATCCCGGGCTATACGGAGGACGAGAAGGCCGAGATCGCCAAGCGGTTCCTCCTGCCCAAGCAGCTGGCCGCCCACGGGCTGACCGAGGAGAACATCAAGATCACCGATCACGCCCTGCTCAAGCTCATCCGCGGCTACACCCGCGAGGCCGGCGTCCGGAACCTCGAGCGGGAGCTGACCACGATCTGCCGTAAGGTCGTCAAGCGGGTCGTCGAGCAGGGCAAGGACCACAAGGAGAAGGTCACCCCCAAGAACCTCGAGGGGTACATGGGCATTCCCAAGTTCCGCCGGTCCGAGTTCGATAAGAAGGACGAGGTCGGGGTCGGCACGGGCATGGCCTGGACGGAATTCGGCGGGGAACTCCTGAGGTTCGAGGCGACCAAGATCCACGGCAAGGGCAATTTCACCCTGACCGGACAGCTCGGCGAGATAATGCAAGAGTCCGCCCAGACGGCGTTCTCCTTCGTCCGGGGGAAGATATACGAGCTCGACATCGCTCGGGACCTCCACCGGAATTACGATATCCACATTCACGTTCCCGAAGGGGCCACCCCCAAGGAAGGCCCCTCGGCGGGGATCACCATCGCCACCGCCATCATTTCGCTCCTGACCGACATCCCGGTCAGCAAGAAGGTGGCCATGAGCGGCGAGATCACCCTGAAGGGCAAGGTCCTGCCCGTGGGCGGGATCAAGGAAAAGCTGCTGGCGGCCTATCGGGAAGGCATTCGCGAGGCCATCCTTCCCCTCGACAACCAGCCCGACCTGAAGGACCTCCCCAAGTCCATCAAGACGGGGATGGCCATCCATCTTGTCGAGACGATGGACGACGTCCTGAAATTCGCCTTGACCCGCGAACTGCCGAAGAAACCCACCGAGGCCCGGGACAAGAAGGCCTCCGCCGCCGAGGCGGAGCGGCCGGCGGCCCGTAAGGTGGAGGACGAAGCGGCCAAAGAACCGCCCCTGACCAACTGAACCCGTTTTGACCGATTGACCTATATCGCCAATCCAATTTGGGAGAAGAGCCTCACATGGTGACGAAAAAGAACGACACCGAAATGAATCCTAACCGGGAGTACAACCTGGTCGAGCTCGAGGAGAATGATATCGCGGCCCTGAAGAAGTTCGCTTTGGGCATGGGCATGGAGGAGAAGGAGGCCGATGACCCGAGCAAGCACCACTTGGTCTTCAAGATCTTGGAGGCCCAGGCCAAGAAACAGGGCCTGCTTTTCTCGGAAGGCGTCCTCGAATGCTTGGAAGACGGTTTTGGTTTCCTGCGGGCTCCGGAATTCAGCTACTTGCCCAGTCAGGACGACATCTACGTTTCGCCGTCGCAGATCCGGAAGTTCCAGCTCCGGACCGGCGATACGATCTCGGGCGTCGTCCGGGCCCCCAAGAACGGCGAGAAATACTTCGCCTTGATCAGGATCGAGGCGGTCAACTTCCTGCACCCCGACGTTATCATCGAGGAGCGGCGGAATATCCATTTCGAGAGCCTGACGCCGCTTTACCCCTTCGAGATGATCAAGCTCCAGGATGGCAACCCCAAAAACATGAATGCCCGGGTCATGGAGCTCTTGACACCTATCGGCAAAGGCCAGCGCGGCCTGATCGTTTCGCCCCCCCGGGCCGGCAAGACGACCATCCTCAAGACGATCGCCAAGTCCATCGAGAAGAACCACCCGGAGATCTTCCTCATCGTTCTACTCATAGCCGAGCGGCCCGAGGAAGTCACGGATTTCAAGCGCAGCGTCAACGGTGAGGTCGTCGCTTCGACCTTCGATGAGCCGCCGACGCGCAACGCCCAGGTCGCCAACATCGTCCTGGAGAAGGCCAAGCGTCTCGTCGAGATCAAGCGGGACGTCGTCATCCTCCTCGATTCGATCACCCGGCTGGCCCGGGCCCACAATGCCATCGTCCCGCCCTCGGGCAAGGTCCTCTCGGGCGGTATCGACGCCAACGCCCTGCACAAACCCAAGAAGTTCTTCGGCTCGGCCCGCAAGATCGAGGAGGGCGGCAGCCTGACCATCCTGGCCACGGCCCTGGTCGACACGGGCAGCCGGATGGACGAGGTCATCTTCGAGGAGTTCAAGGGCACCGGCAACATGGAGATCAACCTCGACCGCCGGCTCGTCGACAAGAGGATCTTCCCGGCTATCGACATCAGCCGGTCCGGCACGCGCAAGGAGGAGCTCCTCATCGAGGAACTCGACCTCAACCGGATCTGGATCCTGCGCAAGGTGCTCAGTCAGATGAACGAGGTTGAAGCCGTAGAGCTGCTCATCGACAAACTGAGCAAGGCCAAAGCCAATCAGGACTTCCTGAACGCCATGAGCAAGGGTATCTAGAGGCCGCTCGTGAGACGGCTGGGACTCATCGGCGGCATGACCTGGCACTCGACGGTCGATTACTATCGTCTCATCAACGCGGGCGTCCAGGAGAAGTTGGGGGGCTCCCACTCGGCGGACCTGCTGCTCCTGTCGATCGACTTCGAGCCGGTCGAAGACATGCAGGGGAGGGGCGACTGGGCCGGGATGGGGAAGCTCATGGGGGAGTGGGCCCGGCGTTTGGAAACGGCCGGGGCGGATGGCCTGGTCATCTGCACCAACACCATGCACCGGCTGGCCGACAGCGTGATCGAGGCCGTGTCCGTCCCGCTCATCCACATCGCCGACGCGACCGCGGAAGCGATCAAGGGAAAAGGGCTGGCGACGGTCGGTCTGCTGGGAACCCGGTACACGATGGAGTTGGACTTCTACCGCGGCCGGCTGGAAAAAGCGCACGGCTTGAAGGTCCTCATCCCCGAGGAGCCGGGCCGGACTGCCGTCCACGACATCATCTACAAGGAACTCGCTCAAGGGCTCGTCAATGAGGACTCACGGCGGGACTATATCGCGGTCATCGAGGACCTGAAGCGTCGGGGCGCTCAAGGCGTCATCTTGGGTTGTACCGAGATCCCGCTTTTGATCAAGGCCGCGGACTGCCCCATCCCGGTCTTCGACACGACAGCCCTTCATGCGGCAGCCGCGGTCGATTTCGCCCTGAGCTGATCACCGTTCCGGGGCGAAGGACAGGTCGGGCCGGTACCGCCCGGTTTTGGTTTCCGATCTCCTGATGAGCGCCCGGGTCCGCTTGGACAGGTCGGCGCCTTCGGCGCCCATCGACTTCCAGAAACGCTCTTCGGCTTCGGCGTAGTCGGCCGGGCTCTTCCCGTACTCGAACCAGACGTAGACGGGCATGGTCGTGCCTGGACCGCCCGCGTAGGTCAGGAAGGGATCACGGGCCTTCTTGGCGTTGCTCAGGGCGACCCATTCCTTATCGAATTCTGCCTCTTTGCCGGGAATGACCCAGACGAAGTCCCAGGTGTAATGGCCGATCTCTTCCGGCTTCAGGCGCTCATTTTCCGGGAGGAAGGAGATGTCGGGCCGGAAATACCAGAACTGATAGACCCGCTCGAGCTCGGCGACCACGAGGCGGCGATGGACGGCTTGAAAGCTTTCGGGCCCCATCCGCCGGGCCAGGTCCCCCCAGGCCTCGTTCCAGAGCGGTCGACCTCAGAGAAATCCTTGAGCCCGTAGATGACGAAATAATGGCCGTCGTTCGTCGCGTAGATGTCGAAGAGGAGGGGGAAAGAGTGTTGTGCCAAGCAGGACAGAAGCTCCTTGAGAGCAGCTTCATATTCGGCGGACCGTGAAACGTCGACCAAGAAGTCGCCCAGGAGATAGAGCTGCGGCCGGTCCGCCTGGGGCGGGGCTTGGCAGAGCGCTGTGCCTAAGACGGCTGCGAACCCCAGAATGAAGAAAAAGGATCGGGCGCGCTTCATGATATCCTCCTTCGCGTATGCGAACGATAATATGACAAAGGAAAGCCGTCAAGTCAGGCGGGCATGAAAGCGAAGCCTCGAAATTATTGTATGTAATAGATAAAGAATAAGATACGAAGCCTTGGTCTTTCTAAGTGACAGATAATAAATAAAAAAGGTAAATATTTAAAAGCGGCGCGGGGGATTGGCTTAGATTGGCGAAGGAAAGATCTAGCCCCTGTGCGCGGTTGGGCAAAAGGGAGGGGGTGCTATGGGCCAAATGAGATAGCCCTTAGGGCCGTAACGATCTGGAAGGGGCCTTAGCAGGCGTTTTCGCCGACCAGGATAGAGCGAACTGAGTTTGATGCGGAGGCTGGGAGAGGGGCCGGCGGAGAGAAAACCCGGGGTTTCGAAGCACATAGGTGTGAAGAGAAAGGTTTGATGCGGCGGGGCGACAGATTTCAGACGGTTCGAAGAGGCGCGGATTTCCACATTCGCACAAAAGGATTAGGAGGGCGGGCTTTCCACAGCCTGAGGAAAATCGCAGGCTAAAGATAACAAATAGGTTCGGAGAATGCGGCCCACTGGGTCGCATAAGAGTTATTATGTCAACTAATATAAAATGGCCGAAAGGGTCAACAATACGAAACTATTTTGTTTAAATACAACGACTTAGGTATTAATTTAGAGGTTTCTTTCGCCTTTTTGCTAGCCCTTGAGCGCCGGAGGTTCGTCCTTTTTCCGGATTTGGTCGATGATCTCCTGGAGTACGGCGATGATCTCCTGCTTGGTGACAGCCTGTTTCTTGAATTCGAGCCTTAACCGGAACTTGTCTGTATCGTCGGGTACGAAATTATATACATAGTATTTGAGTTTTTTGGTTTTTCCTTTGAGAAACTTGCCCAGATCACGCGTGTCCTCGCGCGTCAAGCGCCGGTCGACGATCTCTCGGGCCAGATTTAGCATATCCGCGTCGGATTTCTGCTTGGCGATCTCGATGATCGTCGTCCGGCTGAAAACGCCGGTCTCCCGGATGATGTCTCGGACATTTTTGGGGATCTTGGCGATAGACAAGATCTCCGTTATCGTCGAACGGGCCTTGCCGATCTTTTCCGAGATCTGCTGATGGTGGTATTGATGGATGTCGGCCAGGGCTTGGAGGCCGTCGGCCTCTTCAAAAATATCGAGATCCTTGCGCTGGAGGTTCTCGATCAGAGCTATTTCCATGGCCTCGTTATCCTCGACGTCCATGTCGATGCACGGAAGTTCCTTGAGTCCAATATTCTTGGAAGCGATGAACCGGCGTTCGCCGGCGATGATCTCGAAGCGGTGGCCCTTGGCCCGGACCAGGATGGGCTCCAGGATGCCCTTGCTTTTAATCGAGTCCTGGAGTTCTTCGATATTCCCGAGCTCACATCGGGCCTGATGGGGATTGGGGTCGATTTTATCGACGGGGATCATGCGGAGCCTTGGCCCGAGTGACCTGGAAGATATCAGGTCGACGAAATGGCCATCGTGTTTCATCCCGACCGTCTCAGGAAGTCCGGATCTTTTAGCTTTTTGCACGATGCATTATCTCCTCGGCGACTTTCTGATATTGCTCCGCCCCGATGGAATTGGGAGCATAGGTGAATATCGATTCTTTGTAGGCTGGGCTTTCCTCGAGTTTGACGCTCTTTGAGATGTATGTTTTGAAAAGTTTTCCGGCAAAGACCTTTCTGATCCTTTCGACGACGTCGCGGGATAGGTTCGTTCGCCTATCGAAAAGGGTGATCAAAACGCCCAGGACTTTGAGGTTGGGGTTGGCGATGCGCTTGACCTTCTCGATCGTCTCGAGCAGGTCGTCCGTTCCCTCCAGACAGAGATAGGAGGATTGAATGGGTATGAGAATGTAGTTCGCCGCGACCAGCGCGTTCAGGGTGATAAGTCCGAGGGTGGGCGGCGTATCGATGAGGATGTATTGATATCTGCCCCGTATCTGTTCCAGCGCGTCCTTAAGACGGAAATGACCGTCGAACTCGCCAGCCAGCGACGGCTCGAGCTTGGCCATGGAGATCTTCGTGATGGCCATGTCCAGGCCGGGGATATTCGATCGGACGATGATGTCCTCGATCTTCTCGGTCTTGGTCATCAAGACGTCGTAAAGAGACTTTTCATATTTTTCCGGGTTAGTAACCGTCGAGATGGTGCTGTGGGCCTGCGGGTCCATGTCCAGCAGGAGGACCTTTTTGCCCATCAAGGCGATGGCCGCCGCGACATTGATCGACGTCGTCGTTTTTCCGACCCCGCCCTTCTGATTCGTTATCGCTATGATCAAGAGATTTCTCTCCCTCCAAGTTCTAATCCACGATAAGATTATTTTATAGTCCCCGGAGTGATAAAAAGCAAGAAGCAAGTCAAACATTTTTTTAAAAGAAACTATGAATAAATTCGGATTAACAAAAGGGATACCGAGATTGCCTCGGAATCCCCTATCTCAATACGTGTGCCGAATGGACCTGTCTAAGGTAAGAAGAAATGTCGGCATGCCGACATTTTACGTAAAGCATTGAAATATAGGGGTATAGTAGCTGATTCAATGACAATAATTTAGGCGAAAGTCTGCCGGATTTGAGGATTATGCGGATATCATAAGACCAAAGACGGGGCGTTCATCCAGTCCGTTAATTGAGCCGAGAATTATCGCGATCTCGAAGAGATGCGAGGTTTTCAAACAGACTTGGATGAATGATTTCAATATTTCCGCGCATGGGCGAACAAAAAATGTGAGGGTCGCGTTCCCGTTGGACGAACCCATTTCATCGGACATATAGCATTGCCTAAATAACAGATAATAATACATTTACAAGGAGTATTTGTAAACTGTTGATTATAAATAATATACGGGCCTGCCTCTTCCATATCGGGTAAATATGCCTCGAAAAAAGTTTGCGATTGGAACAAGATGGGATTTTTCGTACAATGGGGACAAAGCGACACGATCATGGCCATTGACGACGGTTCAAAAGCGGGGCTTCTCAGGCGGCTTGGCCTTCTGGATACATCTTTTCTCGTCATCGGCGCCGTGGTCGGTTCGGGGATCTTCATGACCCCCGGGCTCATTGCCGCCGGCCTCCCCTCTCCCGGTCTCCTCCTGACGGTCTGGCTGGCCGGAGGTCTGGTCACCCTATGCGGCGCCCTTTCGTTCGCCGAACTCGGGGCCATGTACCCGCAGGCCGGCGGCCAGTACGTCTACATCCGTGAAGCCTACGGCCCGACCGCGGCTTTTCTATTCGGCTGGGCCTTTTTCGGTTTCATCATGTGCGGCGGCCTGGCGGCCTTGGCCGTGGCGTTCGCCGAGTTCCTGGGCTCGTTCGTGCCGCAGCTCTCGATGGGCCAGGTCCTTTTCAGGGTCGAGGCGGCCGGATTCGCCTACAGCCTCTCGGCCGGACAGGTTGTCGCCGCCCTGTCGATCCTGGCCCTGACGTTCGTCAATTCCTTCGGCATCCGCTCCGGCGTTGTTGTTCAAAACCTGCTGACGGTTTTTCGTCTCGGCACCGTCGCCGCACTTGTCGGGCTGGGTGTCCTCTTCGGTGTCAAGGCGGGCGGCGTGAATTTCCATCCCCTGTTCCCTCCGGGCCCGGCCTTCCCCGCCGTCCTCAAGCCGCTCGGATTGGCCCTCGTGGCCGTCTTTTGGACCTACGACGGCTGGTACTCGGTCAACTGCACGGCCGAGGAGATAAAGGACCCGGAACGCACCATCCCCCGTGGCCTGACCCTGGGCGTCCTGGCCGTCACCACCGTCTATGTCTTGGTCAACCTCGTCTACCTGCTGGCCCTCCCCATCGAAAAGATCAGCGGGGTCGTCCGCGTCGGCGAACTGGCCGCTTCGGCTCTTTTCGGCGGCGGCGGAGCCGCCTTGTTCTCGGCCCTGGTCATGGTCTCGGTTTTCGGCTGTCTGAACGCCAACGTCCTCTTCGGTTCCCGCGTTTTCTACGCCATGGCCCGGGATGGGCATTTTTTCCGGGCCATGGGCCGGCTGGGCGCGCGGAGCAGGGTCCCCATCGGGGCCCTTTGGGGTCAGGCCGCCTGGTCCGCCCTGCTCTGCTTATCGGGGACCTACCAATCACTCTACGAATATATGGTTTTCGCCCTCCTCCTCTTTTTCGCGGCGACAGGGCTGGCCGTCTTTGTTCTCAGGCACAAAAGCCCGGGGACGCCCCGCCCCTACCGGACCTGGGGATATCCCGCCGTTCCCCTGATTTTCATCGTCATGTGCCTGGCCGTATTTTTAAGCATCGTCTTCTCCCAGCCGCTCAAATCAGCGGTCGGGGCCGGGCTTCTCGTGGCGGGATTCCCCGTCTACCTGGTCTGGAAGAGCCGTGGCGGCCGCAACCCGGCTGGGGCGATAAAAAAAGATTTCCCAAGAACCTGATTTCGTTTAAGATGGTGTCGTTCGAAAAGCCGAGAAACCGATGACCGACACGTCCTTCACCGTTCAGATCCTTCCCGACGGGATCACGATCCGGGCCCGGGCCGGCGAACTCCTGTCCGACGTCCTCGCCCGGGCCGGGATCCCGCTCAGCCTCTACTGCGGCCAGCGGGGGATCTGCGGCAAGTGCGCCGTCCGCATCCTCAACGGCCCCTTGCCCTTCCCCGCCGCGCTCGAAGCGTCCCTTCTCGAGAACCGCAAGCTCGGAGCCGACCATCGGCTGGCCTGCTGTTATGAAGTCCGCAGCGACATTACTGTGGAAACGCTCCCCGGGTCGCGCCTCGAAAAGATCGACGTCCTCGACACGGGGGCCTCCTCGGCGGTCTTCATCGACCCCGCCGTGAAGAAGCTTCCTTTGGTCCTGGAGAAACCATCCCTATATTCACCTACGGCGGTAGCGGACACCCTTCGGGCGGGCCTGAAGTCGCCCGGACTTGGGCTGCCCCTGGCGGTCCTGTCGAAGCTCGGCGGGCCGCTCCTGGCCGGGGGACGGCCGGCGACCGCCGTCCTCTATGACGACCGGGAGATCCTCGATATCGAACCGGACGATACCGGGAGCGAGGCCTACGGCCTGGCGGTCGACCTGGGCACGAGCACGGTCGTCGCCGAGCTCGTCGACCTAAAGACCGGAAAAGCCATCGAGCGGGCCGCCGTGATCAACGCCCAGAATTCCTATGGCGCGGACGTCGTCTCGCGGATCACTTTCGCCTTTGAAAATCCCGAGAACCTCGGGCGCCTGAAGAGCACGGTTGTCCAGCTTATCAACGACCTCGTCACAGGCATGTCCAGGCGGAGCGGGGTTCCCCGTCACCGCATCTATGACGTCGTCATCGCCGGGAACACGGCCATGAACCACATCCTCTGCGGCGTCACCGTCGACCCGCTCGCCCTCGCCCCCTTCCATGCCGTGTTCTCGAGCCTGCCGCCGCTCCCCGCCTCCGAGATCGGGTTTGCCCTCCATCCCCAGGCCCGTGTTTACATCGTGCCCAACATCAAGAGCTTCGTCGGCGGGGACATCACGGCCGGGCTCATCGCCTCGGACTTCTCCGGAAGGGCGGGGAACGAGCTTTATATCGACCTCGGAACCAACGGCGAGATCGTCCTCAAGAAGGGCCGCGAATTCGCGGCCACGTCGACGGCCGCCGGCCCGGCCTTCGAAGGCATGAATGTCAGCTGCGGCATGCTGGCGGTCGCCGGGGCCATCCATCGGGCCGAATGGGACACCGGTTTCAAATTCCGCACGATCGACGACCTGCCCCCGCAGGGCGTCTGCGGGACCGGCCTGATCGACATCCTGGCCTTGGCCTTGGCCCAAGGCGTCCTCGGTCGGGACGGCCGGATCGCCGGATCGGAAAAGAAGATCCGGCTGACCGACCGCTTCTCCTTGAACCAGCAGGACGTCCGGTGTGTCCAGCTGGCCGTGGCCGCGGTCAGGAGCGGTGTGAGGCTGATGCTTCGGGAGTTCCGTGTTTCGATGGCCCAACTCGAGCGTGTCCTCGTCGCCGGAGCCTTCGGCAGCTCTCTGGATATCGGGAACGCCCAGGCCCTGGGGCTTCTGCCGGACATTCCCGAAGGCAAGGTCGTGTTCATCGGCAACGCGTCCCTGGCCGGGGCCCGCAAGCTCCTCTTGTCCCGGCCCGACCGGACGGCCGCGGAAGCCCTGTCCGCCAAGATCGCCCATGTCTCCTTGGCTACCCGGCCGGATTTCCAGGACGAGTTCGTCCAAGCCCTCGAATTCAAGCCGTATCCCGGAGGGGAATGATGACTTTGCCTTTGCTCGCCCTCGTCAAGACCCGGACGGTTCTCCTCGACGGCGCCATGGGGACCGAACTCATGGCCCGGGGACTCGCCCAGGGGACGGCGCCCGAAGCCTGGAATGTCGAGCGGCCCGACGTTGTCAAGGAGATTCACCGCGAATACTTCGCGGCCGGAGCGGACGTCGTCTCAACCAACAGCTTCGGGGGAAGCGCTCTGAAATTGGCCGGCCACGGGCTCGGGGACAGGACCTATGAGCTGAACCTGGCGGCGGCCCGCCTGGCCCGGGAGATCGCCCCTGCCGGACGCTACGTGGCCGGAAGCATGGGCCCCACGGGAAAGTTCCTCAAACCCCAGGGAGAATTCACCGAGGAGGACTTCGCCGCCGCTTACGCCGAACAGGCCCGCGGCCTCGCCGACGGAGGGGCGGACGTCCTGCTCATCGAGACGCAATATGACCTGCGCGAGGCCCTGACGGCGGTCCGCGGCGCGCGAAGCGCTTCCTCGCTTCCCGTCTTCGTCACCATGACCTTCAATTCGTTCCCGCGAGGTTTTTTCACTCTCATGGGAGATACCGTCGTCCGGTCGGCTGCGGAGCTCGAGAAGGAAGGCGTCGGGGCGGTGGGGGCCAACTGCACGCTGAACAGCGAACAGATGGTCGGCTGCGTCAGGGCCCTCAGGGAAGCGACGGCCTTGCCCATCATCGCCCAGGCCAACGCCGGCCAGCCGGTTATCGGTCCGGACGGCCGCGTCGGCTATTCCCAGGGCCTCGAGGACTACGTGCGTTTCGTCCCTGAGATCGTCCGGTCCGGCGCAGGCTTTGTCGGAGGCTGCTGCGGGACGAACCCGGCGTTTATCCGGGCCATGGCCCGGAAATTGAGAGAGGAGTCGTCATGATCAAAGGTGATCTTTTTCGAAGCATAAACGAAGCGATTGTCGCCGGCGACAAAGGGGCCGCCGTCGCCCTGGCGACGGAAGCCGTCCGGTCCGGGGTCGACCTTCTCGAGGTCATCGAGAAAGGATATGTCCCGGGCCTCCAAAAAGTTGGAGAACTCTGGGAACAGGGGGATTATTTCCTGCCCGAGCTCATCTCGAGCGCGGAGGCCATGAAGGCGGCCATGGGCGTCCTCGAGCCGGCGCTCGACCGGAATAAGATCGAGACCTGGACGGGCGGGAAAGTGGTCATCGGGACGGTCGAGGGGGACATTCACGACATCGGGAAAAACCTGGTCGCCTCGATGCTCCAGGCGGGGGGCTTCGAAGTCTTCGACCTCGGGGCCGACGTCAAGCTCGAACGGTTCGTCGAAAAGGCTGAGGCCGTGGGCGCGGGGATCATCTGCCTGTCCGCCCTGCTGACGACGACCATGACCAATCAGAGGCGGCTCATCGGGCTCCTCCGCGACAAGGGCCTCCGGGACAAGTATAAGGTCCTTGTCGGTGGCGCGCCCGCCAGCCGCAAGTGGGCCGATGAGATCGGAGCGGACGGCTACGCCGAAAACGCGGTCGCCGCGGTCAAGCTGGCCCGGACCATGATCGGCCAGGGCTGAGAAGGAACCGGGCGAAAGAGTCTTGGAAGAGAGAGAGGTTAGGGATGATCGATACAAAAAGGCCTAAACTGGAACTCCTGGGCGGGGCGCTCGTCGAAAGGATCGTCGACGAGGGACTGACGCTCCTCGAAACGCAGGGTGTCATGATCGAGAACGCCGAGGCGCTTCGACTTCTCGGCGACGCCGGGGCCGTCGTCGACCCGGCTTCCCTGCGGGCCCGGCTCGGCCGGAAGCTGGTCGAAGAAAGCCTGGCCTCGACGCCATCCATGATCACGCTCTATGACCGGAGCGGCGATAAGGCCTTCGCCGTCGGCGGCGACGAAGTCCATTTCGACCCCGGCTCCGCGGCCGTGACCCTCCTCGATCACGACACGCAGGAGGAACGCAAGGCCCGGACCGCCGATCTCGTGGAGTTCTACAAGCTCGTCGAAACCCTGGAGCACCTCCATTTCCAGAGCACGGGCCTGATCTCCACCGACGTCCCGGCCGAGGTCTCCGACTGCTACAGGCTCTACCTCGGGCTGTGCCTTTCGGCCAAACCGTTCGTTACCGGGACCTTCCGCGTGGAGGGTTTCCGGCCGATGAAGGATTTCCTTGTCGCCGTCCGCGGTGGAGAGGGCGAGCTTCGCCTCAAGCCGCTGGCCATTTTCGACGCGTGCCCCTCCCCTCCCCTCAAGTGGAGCAACCTGACCACGCAGAGCCTGCTCGACGCGGCCCGGGCCGGCATCCCTTCCGAGCTCATCTCCATGGGCATGACGGGGGCGACATCGCCGGCGACGATCGCCGGGACGCTCGTCCAGCACGTGGCCGAGAACCTCTGCGGTCTGGTCATATGCCAGGTCGCCGCCAAGGGCGCCCCGGTCATCTTCGGCGGCTCCCCGTCGAGCTTCGACATGAGGAAGGGGACGACCCCCATGGGGGCCATCGAGACGATGATGATCGACTCGGCCTACGGCCAGATCGGCAAGTTCCTGAAATTACCCACCCATGCCTACATGGGGCTGAGCGACGCCAAGGTCAACGACCCCCAGGCGGGGTTCGAAACGGCCCTGGGCGCCGTCTTGGGGGCCCTTTCCGGGATCAACGTCATCTCCGGTCCCGGGATGCTGGACTTCGAGAGCTCGCAGAGTCTCGAAAAACTGGTCATCGACGACGGCATTTGCGCCATGGTCTACCGCCTCCTGGCCGGCATCGCCCAGCGGGACGACCCCATCGCCTTGGACGTATTCGAGGGCTTCACCCCCGACATGAAGTTCCTGTCCCATCCCCACACCCGCCAATGGTACAGGAAGGAGCATATCCTGGCCGGCCTCGCCGACCGCGACCCCTATGAAGCCTGGGTGACGGCGGGCCGGACCTCCATCGTCGACAAGGCCCATGCCGATGTCCGGCGGCGCCTCGGGAAATACGACGCTCCTCCGCTCGCCGGTCCCGTCCGCAAGGAGCTTGACAAGATCATGGCCGCCTATGCCCGGGCTCAAGGCGTCGGACGGCTGCCGGTGTGGGAGCTCTAGCGGGCTATTCCAGGTCCCAGATCTCGAGGTAGTCCGGGACCTCGACCGTCCAACCTCTATCCTGCCGGACCCGTTCGGCGAATGTTCGGGCGACGTCCGCGTCGCCGTGGGTGACGAAGAGGCGCCGCGGCGGGGTCTTGAAACCGTCAAGCCAGCGGGCCAGGGCCTTGCGGTCGGCGTGGGCCGAGAAACCATTGATCTTGGCCACCCGGGCCCTGACCGGGTAGGTCTGGCCGAGGAGGCGGACCTGGGCGGCTTTCTCGAGGATCTGGCGGCCCAGTGTCTCCCGGGCCTGATAACCCACAAATAGGATCGTGGATTCGGGGCGGGAGATATTATGGGCCAGGTGGTGTTTGATCCGTCCGCCCGTGCACATGCCCGATCCGGCCATGATCACGGCCGAATCGCGGGCGGTGTTGATGGCCTTGGACTCTGCGGGCGTCCGGACGATGACCAACCCCGGGAAACGGAACGGGTGTTCCTTCGACGCGAAAAGCTTCCGGGCTTCCTCGTCGAGGAACCCTTCGTTGCGCTCGAAAGCCTCGGTCACCTCCCGGGCCATGGGGCTGTCGAGATAGACGGGAACCGGCGGGATGGCCTTGGCCCTGACGAGCCGGCTGAGATGGAACATCAGGTCCTGGGCCCGTTCGATGGCGAAGGTGGGGATGACGACGTTGCCGCCCGCCCCGACCGTGTCTCGGACGATCCCCGCCAGCAAGTCGTCCACGCGTCCCGGATCTTCGTGGTCCCGGTCGCCGTAGATGGATTCCATGACGATGTAATCGGCCCGCTCGAAAAGCGAAGGATCACGGACGAACGGGCTGCCCCACTGGCCGATGTCCCCCGAGAACACGATCGTCCGGACGGCCTCCTTGGTCCCTATGCGGAGTTCGATCATGGCCGAGCCGAGGATGTGGCCGGCGTCCCGGAAGCGGACCGAGACGCCCCGGCCGAGCTCGCGGGCTTCGTCGTAGGCCGCCTCCTCGACGAGGGGCATGGTCATCTGGACGTCCTCGGTCGTGTAGAGCGGGATTTCCGTGGGGAGACCGGAGCGCCCTTCCTTCTGGTGGCGCCTCTTTTTGTAGGCCGCGTCTTCTTCCTGGATTTTCGCGGCGTCCATGAGGGCGATGACGAGAAGGTCGGCCGTGGCGGCCGTCGTCAGGATCGTTCCGGCGAACCCGTCGCGGACGACCGTCGGGATGAGGCCGGAATGGTCGAGGTGGGCGTGCGTGAGCAGGATGAAATCGATGTTCTCCGGGGGGACGGGAAGCGGCAGCCAGTTCCTCTCGAGGTAGGGTCTCTCCTGGTGGAGGCCGCAGTCGATGAGCAGGCGGAGCCCGTTCGCCTCGACGAAGTAACAGGAACCCGTGACCTGCCGCGCCGCCCCGAAGAACGCCAGCTTGATGGGATCACTCATGACTCAATAGGGGTGCGACCTGTAGAATTCGGCCTGGGCGGCAAAGAACAGGGCTTTGACCCAGATCCGGAACAGCACGTTGAGCTGCATCCAGACGAATCCCAGGAGGACGAAGAGGACCGTCGGGCCGGAGAGGAGCCCAAAGACGGCGTAGAAAAGGACCGTCCCGGCGACAAAGCCGGCGACGATGAGCAGATAGAGGGCCCAGGACCGGAAAAAACGCTTTTTGAGGAAATTGAGGGCATGATGAAGGGCCCGCAGGACCTTGGTTTCTTCGTCGGCGACGACCGCGATGCGGGCGTAGTCGAAGACCATGTGGACGACGGAGAGGAGGAGAAGGGCGGCGAAGAAATGGAGGTTCCTCAGGATGACCGACGTCCACTCCGTCGAAGCGTTCTCGATCCAAAGGCCCGCCAGGGCCGAGAGCACGCGGAGAATGACGCCGAAGGTCAGGATGAGGAAGACGAGCGAGGCCAGGAACAGCCGGGCGAACCTCCAGAAATAGCGGCCGCAATCGCCGAAAAACGTTTGGAGTGTCGTCCGCCCTTCCCTGTCGAGGAGGCGGCCGATGATGCCACCGTTGAGAAAGACGTAGAGCCCCAGGAAGAGAAGACCCGAGACAACGAGCCCGCCGATGACGGCCGGCATCGCGTCCTGATACTTGAGGAGGGCCTCTCCCAGTCCCATGAGGTCGAAGGGCCGGACGTTCGAGCCCAGGTAGGAATGGCCGAGCTCCGTCTGGACGATCATGACGAGCGGAAAAGCGACGGCCGCGGCATAGACGATGTTGACGACCCAGAGGATGACGAGCAGCCGCGGTTTCCGAAACGTCGTTCCGATGCCCTGTCCGATGGCTTTGAAGACGCCCATGTGACCCTCCTTAGCTCCAGGAGCTGATGAAATGGAGTAAGCTCTGCACGGTGAACAGGAGCTGTGTCATCAACTTGACGACGTTGCGGCGGATGCCATCGACACCGCGGCTGTTGTTGGCCAGGTTGGCGTCGATGAGCCAGACGCTCTCCGGGTCGATCTGGGCGCTTTCGACCTCGACCGGTTTGACGAACTCCAGGCGGGCCCAGCGGGCCTGTCCGTCCCAGGACCGCGTTTCCGTCGTCCCGTCTTTGAACCGGACGAGGACCTTGACCTGGGCATCGCCACGGACGCGGGCCTCGCCATAGCGCCGCAGGACGACCGTCGTCAGATACTCGGACTTGGCCTCCGGGGACTTGGCGTCCGCGACTTCGAGATCTTCGATCTTTTTCGAGGTCATCTCTTCCCGGGTCCCCTTGACATCGAAGACGCCGCGCCGCGCGAGGGGGACTTTGACGGACGCGACCTCGGCGACGCCGTAATCGAAGGTCTCGGTCGCATCGAAAAGTTCGTCGAAAAACCAGGACATGTCCTTGCCGGCGACCTCGTTGACAACGCCGATGAATTCGGCTTTTCCGGGGTGCTCGTAGCGGTAACGCATGGAATAGGTCCGCATGATCCTGGCCCAGGTCTGCTCGCCCAGAAGTCCCCCGAGAGTGCGGAGGAGGGTCGCCGCGCGCATATAGACGTTGGCGCCGTAGCTCCCTCTGTTGTAGAACTTCCAGGACCAGGCGGTCACCGGGTCGTAGCGGACGGTATTGATCGCCGCGACCCGATCGAGTTCGAAGTCGAAGGTCTTGGGCAAGCGGAGCAGCCGGGTGAGCGGGATCCCCTTGAAATAGAGCGGCAGGGCGCCGGGGCCGTAGGCCCGGGCCATGACCTGGCCCGTCGAGTAGGTGTTGAAGCCCTCGTCGAGCCAAGCCGCCTCGAATTCGTTGGTGGCCACGAGCCCGTACCAATAGCCGTGTCCGAACTCGTGGACGATGACCCCCTCGGGAGAGAGGATATCCCGGCTCGTCAGGACCTGGGTGCCGGCGGTGAACAAGGTGGGATATTCCATTCCTCCGCTCGCGGTGCGGAACGGGGGATCGACCATGGTCACGGTCTCGTAGGGGTAGGGGCCGTACCAAAGGCCATAGTATTTGATGGCCGCGCAGAGCGCCCGGAAATGACGTTCGATCTGCCCCTTGTGCTCCGGGGCGATGAGGAGGGTCATTTTAACGTCCGGGAGCTTGACGTCTTCGACGGGAAGGCCTAGGAGCGTGGCCGTCTCCCGGTATTCCTCCGGGGTCACTTCCTTGTCGGCGATGAAGTCCCGCTCGACTTTGAGATAGCGGGGGTCGGCCATCCAGGCGAAGTCGTGGATCATGGGCTGGCGGAAGGTGTACGTGGTTTTCTTGACCGACCCGTCGACTCGGACGTCGGTCTGTTTTCCGGATGAACCGACTGTGAAATTCTCAGGCACGGTGATATGGACGACGAAGTCCGCGAAGTCGGCGAAGAATTCGGAATTCTGATGGTAGGCGTGGGCGTTCCAGCCTTTCCCCTCCTCATAGACGCCCGACTTGGGGAACCACTGGCCTATGAAAAAGGAGTCCCTGTAATACCCCGAGCGGGCCACGGTCCGGGGGATCTTGCTCCGGAATTCGAGCCGGATCCGGACGCTCTCTCCGGGCTGGACCGGTTCGGGAAAGAGGACCCTCGCAACGGTCTGGTCATCCGGGTTCTCCGGCCCATCCGGGGTGACGAAATGGAGGCCCGGCTTGAGGTCGGAGCCGTCCGCCAGGCGGATGTCCGTGATGTCGACCCACCCCCATTCGCCGTCATCGGGAGCGCTACCCCGGCCGAACATCGATTCCGCCCGGGCTTCCCGGAGAAAAGCGCTCTCCTCGTTCTTAAAGGCGTTCCAGTAAAGATGGAGGAGCATGTCGGGCACGGCTTCCCGGGCCGGGTTGGTCCAGACGATCTCTTCCTTGCCGAGGAGCATCTTGCCGGCGGCATCGAGCTCGACCCAGATCTCGTAGCGGAGGACGGGAGCGGCAGCGACTCCCGCCGACACCTGCCGCGGGAGCGCAATTGCCGGCAGGACCAGGAGGACGGTGCCCAACAAACACACGGTGCCGATGCGTTTTCTCATTCTGAACCCCCTAGTGGTGATGGGCCTCGATCAGGCCGGATGATCCTCAAGGTCAGTCTCGGAGCCATTCGTCCCAGGCGGTCCGCCGGGGGAAATACATGAAGACCAGGAGGAGAGAGGCGAAGACGAGCACGTAGAAGTCGATGTTATAGCCGCTGAGGAGGAACAGGCCGAGGCCGAGGATGCCCGGGATCTCTCCCAGGATCATGGTCACGATCGCAGCGCGTTGAAGCCTGTGGAGGGTGGCCTTGGCGTCCTCCCCGGGAGCTTTCCGGAGGAGCCGGGGACGAAGAACGCGGATGAGGATGATGACGGCGGCGGCCGCCCCGAATACGGCATAACGGAGCTGTTGTATGTTGGCGAGCGTGATGAACCCGCGGAAAGGCCTGTACACGCCGCGCAGGACCTCGACGAGCCCCAAATAGATGACCAGGCTGGCGATGATGGCCGTCGCGACGAGCGTTGCGGACTTGAGATGGACCCGGAACTCGTCCTGGATATCCATGTCGACCTCCTCGCGGGCGCGGCCTGACAGCCGGCCGTGCCGTCGGAATTATATAAAAATCTCCGTCTTCAGGCAATCTGCCCTAAGCAAACCCCAGGCTTAACGATCTTTTGGGCCGGGGCTCAATCGACATAGAGAAGGAAACCCTTCAAATAGGATGTCTCCGGGTGATAGATGTTGACCGGGTGGTCGCAGGCCTGGCGGTGCTTCTGAAGGATGCGGACGCGCCTTCCGGCCTCGAGAGCCGCCTGAAAAACGACCTGCTGGAAAAGCCCCTCGTCGACGTGGTGAGAACAGGAGAACGTCAGCACGAGCCCCGGGCCGCGGACCCGCTGGAAGGCCAAACGATTGATGTCCTTGTAGCCGCGGCAGGCGGCGACGACGTCGGCTTTTTTCTTGGCGAAGGCTGGCGGGTCGAGGATGATGAAGTCGTGGTCGAGGGCCGGCTGCCTCAGGAATTCGAACACGTCGGCCGTGAAAAAGATCCCGGCGTCCGCGGCAAGGCCGTTGAGCTCGAAATTCTCCCGGGCCAGCGCGATGGCCGAAGCCGACGAATCGACGGAGTCGGCCCGGGCGGCCCCGCCCCGGAGAGCGCAGACCGAGAAGGCGCCCGTATAGGAGAAGGTGTTGAGGACTCGCCGGCCGGCGGCGAAGTCGCGGACGAGCTTCCGGCTCTCCCTCTGATCCAGGTAAAATCCTGTTTTTTGACCCTGGGCGAGACCGACCCAGTAAGGGAGGCCTTCTTCGAGGATGCGGACCTTATCGACCCTCTCCCCCGCAAGGAGCCCCTCGGCTTCTGCGAGCCCCTCTTCCCTCCGGGCCGGCAGATCGGATTTTTCGAGAACGGCCCGGGGCCTTATGGCGGCGGTCAGGAGGTCCAGGAGAAAAGGCTTGAGCTTTTCCATCCCCAGCGTCGCGAACTGGAGGACGAGCACATCGTCATAGAGGTCGGCGATGAGGCCGGGCAGGCCGTCGCCCTCGGCGTTGATCAGCCGGCGGGCGTTGGTCAAGGCCGGGTCGAAGAGACGGGCCCGCAGGGCCAAGGCCCGCTCGACGCTCCTTCGGAGGCCTTCTTCGGGCGGCTCGTTCCCGAAGCTGACCATACGGCCGGTGATCGAGCTTTTCCTGTTGAAATACCCGTGTCCCAAGAGGTCGCCGCCTGAGCTGTGGACGGGAAGGACGGCGCCGTTCTCGAACTCGGGCAGGTCCCGGATGGCTCCGGAGAAGATCCAGTGATGCCTGTTCCGGACGGCCTTGTCCCGGCCGGGCTTGAGGACGACGGCGTTCACCCCGGCCTCCCCGGATCGCCACGGCGGCCGGCGAGCATCCGGACGACGGGGCGGTCGGGCTTCGAAAAGAGAACTTCATCCATGTCCCCCGGCGCCTGCCAGCGGATCTTGTCATGGTCGGTGAGTACAAAGGAGTCCGAAAGGAGTTCTGCCCGGAAGGCCAGGAGCTCAAAGGCCCTGGTGGCACCCGAAAACGGCACGGAACACAGAAGTTCGCCGACCCGAGTGCGCACGCCCAGTTCTTCCTCAAGCTCCCGCTCCAGGCATTTTTCGGCGGTCTCCCCATCTTCGACCTTTCCGCCCGGGAATTCCCACATCCCGCCGGCCACGAGCCCCGGCTTCCTCCGGACGACCAGGACCTTTCCGTCCTTTTCGATCACGGCGGCGACGACCTGGCGGCTCTTCTTTTCCACGGTTTCTCTTTAGCGCTGTTCGCCCTCTCATCTTAATTCACCGCCACACTATTGACAAGTGGCCTCGGGGATCATCCTCGTTCGCTGCGGTGATTTTTCACGTCGGTCAGTGTGCCGAACTCGGCGCCAAAACAACTCGCTCGGCGTGCGCTACGCCGAGCTCAAACACGTTTTGGCGGTTTCCCCTGAAACTCCCCTCGTTCCGGTACGCTGCCCGCCTAAATCACCGCTTATGCTCTCTCTGATGACCCCTTTCGGCCCAATTTAATAGGAAGACCCGGACAACCTCTTGCCGGCCAGGCGATAAGGGAGGCTGCGGAAACAGGGGCTGAGGGGTGTCGTCGAAGGGAGCATAAAGCGGTGATTTAGCATTCCCGGGACGGATACGCGGAC
>CAZZCH010000042.1:0-26093 GCA_964652895.1 uncultured Eubacteriales bacterium | reverse complement strand
AGGGTCCGGGCGCCGGTCTTCATGTCGATGACGTAGATATCCTGGAACCTGCGGCCGTCGAGATTGCCGTCGAGTTCGTAGGCCCTGTCGTCCTGGCCGACGGCGAACCGGGCCTTGGGCGCCGGCTCGACCTCGCGGAGGTCGTCGTCGGCCAGGCGGACGAACGCCTTCGGCTTGATCCTGTACTCGGCGAGATAGCTGTAGTTCTTGTCCGCCTGCGCCTGGACCTGCTGTTGGGACTGCAGACGTTTGTCCATGCCGTGCCAGATGACGAGGTCCGGGATATCTTCGTCGGATCCGTCGGCCGGGCCCGAGGGCGGAGCCGGCTGTCCCATTTTGTCGGCGTCCTTCTTGTCGGCGTCCTTTTTCTTCTTGGCCTCCTGGATCCCGAAGAGGATGGCGTCGAAGCTTTCCGTCCATCGCGGAGCGCGGTTGGGGCTGACAGTCATGCCTTCGGGAAAGGACTTGTCTCCGGCCGGATCATAAACGATCTTCCGCGGCCCCTTGGGCTCCGGGAATCCGGCGTAGGCGACGACGCTCCAGAGCTCGTCCTCATAGGCTTTGTCCTCTTTGCCCTTGAGGGCGGCGAAGGCCTCCCCCTTTTCCGTCCAGGACAGGGACTTGTACGTGGCCTTGTCGTTGTCGAGCGAGACGACGGTACCCGAGGCCATGTCCCGGAGCTGGATGCCGTTCGCGGCTTGGCCCTGGGCGTCGATGACCATGGCCAGCCGGGCGCCGTACTTGTCGAAGGCGAATTCGGCGACGTTGCCGACGTTGACCTCCTTCCCCGTGGCGAGCTCGCGGAGGACGAGGTCGGAGCCCGTCCACTTATCCTTCTCTTTCTCCTGGCTCTCCGGGGCGTACCGGTGGAGGGCCAGGAAGCCCGGATTCTCGCCCGAGAAATTCAGGCCGCGGACCTTTTCGAACTCCGTTTTCTCGCCCGTGGCCAGGTTCGTCAGGACGGCCGTCGTCGTGACCCTCTTCTTATCTTTCCGCAGGACCTTCATGTCTTTCGATTCGGGGTAGGACAGGAAGGCGGCCCATTTCGAGTCCGACGAAAAACCCGTCGTGCCGAAGGCGCCGAACCTTGGAGCTTCCCCGATCGGGAACCGATACTCCTTGGTTCCCTTCGTCTGACGGATGACGATCTCGCTCTCTCCCTCGAGAGGGCTCAACTTGTACATGAGCCAGTTCCCGTCCGGGGAGAGCTCGGCCGAACCGATCGATTTCCAGGATAGGATGTCCTGGAGCGCCAGGGGACGCGGACCGGCCGGAGCGGCGGTTTTCTCCGCGGGCTTGTCCTGGGCGGCCGAAACGGCGAACACGGCCAGCAGGACGAGGGGGACGATGACAAAAAGGACTCTCTGTTTTTTCATGGGTGGTTTCCTTGTCTTTCCTTGCTTCGTTTTTGTTGATACATCAGAAAATCGGCATGGGCCAGGAAATCGTCGAGTTGCTGGTATTTCTGGGGGTCGACGCGGACCAGCCCCATGCTCACGGACAGGCGCAGGTGCCCGTACTTTTTCAAGCGGAACCTCTGCACGCCCTCCTCGATCCGGGCGAGGAGAGCCCGTTCGCCCACGCCCTTGGAGCGCATGGCCAGGACGGCGAATTCGTCCCCGCCGATCCGGCCGATGACATCGGATTCCCGGAGCGTACTCCTGAGGATGGTCGCGACGCCCTGCAGGAGCAGGTCGCCGACCGCGTGGCCGTGCGCGTCGTTGACCTCCTTGAGGTTATCGATATCGAGGAAGAGCAGGTAGTTGTCTTCCTTGAGGCGTTTGGCGATCTTCATCTGCTGCAGACCGAAGGTGAAGAAGCCCCGGCGGTTGTGCAGGTCCGTGAGGTGGTCGTTCAGGGACTGGCTTTCGAGCTTCTCGTTGGATGCCAGGAGCTTGCGGTTGGCCAGCTCGAGCTTCCTCTCGGCGGTCTTCCTCCCGGTGATGTCGACGAGGATGCCGTCGAAATAACGGATCGATCCGTCGGGCCCCTTGACGGCGCGGCAATAGTCGCGAACCCAGAATCTCCGGCCGTCGAGGCGCAGGAGCTCGAACTCCTGGAACGACGTCTGCTTCGAAGACAGTTTCTTGATGGTCCGGGAGCGATCATCGCTTTTGACATAGTAGTCCTTGACGTTGCCTTTGAAAAGGGTTTGGCGCCTCTTGTGACCCAGCATCGTGACCAGGACGGCGTTGGCCTCGATGAACACGCCGTCGGGCGTCGTCCGGTAGACGCCGACGGGGAGCTGTTCGACGAGCGCCTTGTAGCGGTCCGCGCCGACCCGAGTGGCGGGCGCGGCCGGTGCGTCCGGCGGCGGCCACTTCGGTCCTTTGCGCTGTTTCTCGGCCATGTAGGAATGAATTTAGCAAAGACGCCGGAGATTGTCAAAATCGGCTCGGAGGACAGCACTCCCCCTCCTGGAAGAGTTTGGGACGCCGCATCGGCCGCCGCCCGTTTTGGCAGTGATGGGGACCATGCATCTCCCCCGGGCCCCATATTTTACATCTTCTCGTTTCAGATATTTCCCAGAATTGTGGCTTCGAGCCGCTCAGCCACAATTCTGTCGGTCGCTTCCAAGAGTCCGCTCCCTGCCGGTCCACGGCGGTCGGCCAGGGAATATCCAATATTACGAATCTTCTAAGGCCTGATATCCAAGACTCGATCCAGATATTCCCTAAAAGCGCGGCTTCGAGCCACTCCGCCGCGCTTTTATCGGTCGCTCCGCAGACTTCGCTCCCTGCCGCCCCTCCGCTACGGGGGCTATGCATGGTCCCCATCACTGCCCGGGCAGCGTCCGGGCCGTGCTGCCCGGCTAAACTCTCCCAATGTCGGGGCTCGGCTGTCCTCCTCGCCGCAAACATAAAGGTTCTGGGCTCGTTCAGAAACACAGGTGACACTCCCGGCGGAAAAGTGTAGGAATAGGAGATTGGGCGCACTGCCCCCCTAAACGCCCCTCAAGGGGACGGCGTATTCTCGTATGGACGGACAGAAGAGGCCCGCCGTGGAAGAGAAAGAGATCATCGAAGGCTGCTTGCTCGGGAGCCCCGTTTCCAACCGGGCGATGATCGACGCGTATGGAAAGCTGGTCATGGCCGTGGCCCTCAATGTCGTCGGCAACAGGGAGGACGCCGAGGACGTCTGCCAGGAGACCTTCATCCAGGTTTTCCGCCATCTCGACCGCTACGACCCGATGAGGAACTTCAAGACCTGGCTTCTGACCATCGTCTACAGGAGGTCGCTCGACATGATCAAGAAGAAACGGCGCTTTTCCGAGTTTACGGCGCGGGCCCGGTTCGAGCCGGCCGTCGCCGAACGGGGGGGAAATCCTCATTCCGCCGACCCCGAGCCGCTTCCCTCGGCCCTCCTGACCAAGCTCTCGCCCAGAGAACGGACGGCGCTCTGCCTCTGGGCCAACGAGAGCTATACGGCCCGGGACATCTCCGAGGTCCTCGAGTGTTCGGCTTCAACGGCCCGGGTCTATCTTTTCAACGCCCGCCGGAAGATCAAACTCTTATTGGAGAACGACCATGGCCTTTTGCAGAATGGTTGATTTCATCTATGCGGTCCTTCCCCTCCGTGCGCTCCGGGCTTTTCTCATCCGGAGCCACATGGAGAGCTGCCCGCGCTGCCAGGCGCGGCTCCTCAGCCGGGCAGAGGCCGGAAGGCTCTTCGTCTCCTCCGACCGGATCGGCATGCCCGCGAACATCTGGGAGCGGATATCCTCCCAAGCGGGCCGCGGGACTTCCGTCTCGGAAGCCCCGGTACCGGCGGGCGCTGGCTGGCGATGGGCCGCCGCGGCGGCCACGGCCTTGGTCGTGGCCGTGACCGGCTTCTGGCTCCTCCGGGAGATCGGCCGGCCGGGCTTTGGCCCCGGCTTCGTCGCCGCGTCCGAACGCTTCCGGATCGACTACATCAATGTCGGCGGCGCGCCCGCCCAAACGTTCGTCTTCCAACCTCAAGGGACTGACACAATTTTCATCTGGGCGATTAAGAATCCTTGACAGGAGGGGTGATATGAAAAGATCGATTCTATTCTCGATGGCCGGAGCTCTCGTCGGGCTTTGGGCGGTGCTCCCGCCGCCGGCCGTGGCAGGAAGCGATGAAGTCGTCCAAAGCGCCAGGACGGGCGCCTCCGGCTTCGAGCTGAAGATGAGGATCCTCGAAGGTGTCCGGGAGAAGTCCCCCGAGCCGGCCAAGCCGGTCACCTCGTCTTTCCTCAAGTTCATGGACTTCGCCAATTTCGAGCAGGAGCAGGACCTGGCCGCCGAGCAGCAGCTCAAGAAAGTCTACAACCTGAAGGATGTCGGTCTCCTGACGGAAGCCGCCCTGGTCTGGGAAAAGGGGAAGACCGATAAGGCCTTCCATATGTTCCGGCTGAACGGACAGGAATACCTGGTCATGGTTACGCCCGGCCGAGTCCCCGAGCGCAACCAGTTCCGGATCGAGGTCTTCGAGCAGAGCCGGGACACTAAAACCAACCTGCTCGACACGGAGTTCTCGCTTCCCGACAAGAGCGCCGCCGTGTTCGGCTTCGAGGACACCGAGCTCAAGCCGTATTTCATCTCACTAAGACTTGTCCGGTGGAGCGGGGTTCTCGGTGGGGTCGTCGGCGGTGCCGCTGGCGGCGGCAGGACCATGCCGCCCAAGCTCGTCAAGGAGGTCGAACCGGTCTATCCCGCCGAGGCGAGGAAAGCCCGGGTCGAAGGCGCGGTTATCGTGGAAGCGACCACGGACCTCTACGGCCGGGTCGCCGGCGTCAAGGTCCTGCGCAGCATCCCCCTCCTCGACCAGGCGGCGATAGAGGCCGTCAAACAATGGGTCTATGAGCCCCTGGTCGTCGACGGGAAACCCCGGCCGGTCACGTTCACGGTGACACTCCAGTTTAGCCTCGACGACGAAAAGAAGCCGAAAGGGGGCGGGGTCGTCGGCGTCATCTACGGCGGCGTCGCCGGAGGAGTCGAGGGCGGGGTCGAAGGCGGAGTCGCCGGCGGGGTTTCGAGTGCCCAGGACCTCGCTAAGTTCGAAGGGGACGCCGTCCGGGTCGTGGGGGAGATCAGACCTCCCAAGCTCGTCAAAAAAGTCCCCCCCCGTTATCCCGAGATCGCCCGGCAGGCCCGGGTCGAGGGCCAGGTCATCCTCGAAGCCAAGACCGACGAGCAAGGCGGCGTCATCGACGCCCAGGTCCTCCAGTCGATCCCCCTGCTCGACCAGGCGGCCATCGACGCCGTCAAGCAGTGGAAATACGAAGCCATGCTGATCGACGGGAAGCCCCGCAAGATCCTATTCACCGTGACCGTCCGCTTCGCCCTCAGCGAAGGCACGGAAGAGGATGCCATGGACAAGTTCGCCGCGGGCGCGGTCCGGGCGATCAAGGATGTCAAGCCGCCGAAGCTCGTCAAGGACGTCCAGCCGATCTACCCCGAGATCGCCCGGCAGTCGCGGGTCGAGGGTGGCGTCATTCTCGCCGTCAAGACCAACGAAACGGGTAAGGTCGTCGACGTCATGATCCTGCGCTCCATCCCGCTGCTCGACCAGGCGGCCATCGACGCCGTCCGCCAGTGGGTCTATGAACCCATGATCATCGACGGCAAAGCCGTGCCCGTCGTCTTCACCGTGACCGTCCGCTTCAACCTCAGGTGAAGCGAACCGGACAACAGATTCGCCGAGGCCGAGGTTCCCGTCCTACGGCATTTTCGAGTAATCGAGCTGCGAACCCAGAAGGCTGTGGGGGATGAGGAAGATGACCAGCGTGACCAGGGACGCCGCCAGGACGAACGGTCTGGCCGGCTTCCCCCTGCGTCCGGCGATGAGGGCCGCGACCCAGAACAGGAAGGCGATGAGGGTCTTGCTGTCCGTCATGTCGTGGCCGAGGGGAAAACCGCTCCAGGCGACGCCGAAGGCGAATTTCTGGACGAGCGGGCCGAGGACGAAGCCTCCGAAGAAAAGCAGGGACACCGTCCAAAGGACGAGACGCCGGGGAGCTTTCTTCTTGCCGAGCGCGGCCAGCCCGGCCGCCGTCGAAAACAGCATCCCCGCGAACATGATGATGGCGTGCGGGATGATCAGTCCGATGGGGACGTGATCTTTGAACCGGAGGATGACCGGGTCGTCGCCCGCGATGGGTGTCGCCACATATCCGCCGGTCAGGGAGACCATGTAAGCGAGCTTCCCTGCCGCCGGCTGTTTGGGCAGGCGCCCGACGAGCCGGTCGCCATCCCGGACGAGCGCGACGCGGGTCCAGGCGTCTTCGGTTTTGAACCGCTTGTAGTCGAGATATCCGGCCAGCGGGGCGGGAGCGGTGACGGCGACTTCGGCGTCGCCGACGGTCTCGGCGTTCCGCGGCAGCTTGAACTCGACCGCCGTCCCCGCCACGACCGCCTTTCCCCGCAGGGGATATGTCGGTCCCGTCGTGCGTTGGTAGACGGCCGACCCCAGGGTGATGACGACGGCCAGGGACCAGAGAACGGCTTTCTTCATCGGCCGGCCTACTCTTTGACCTCGATCGAGCCGAGGATGGCCGACCCCTTGATGAATAGCGTCCCCGTCTTCTCGGCGTCAGGGATGGTCCGTTTGCGGCTGTCCATCGAGCCGAGGACGGGCGTCCCCTCGAGTACGACCTGCCAATCGTGCGGGACCATGAGCTCGATATTCCCCAAAACGACGGAAAGAAGCAGTGTCGCCTGACCGCCGGCTAGGCGGGCCCCGCGGAAGTCGACTTCGGCCGAGCCGAGGACGACCTCCGCCTTGCCGCCCTTGAAGTTCTGGGACTCGACCTTGCGCGACGTCCCCGAAAGCACCTGGCTGATACTGAGGTCGTCGGCTGTCATTTCATGGATGTTTTTTTTGTCGGGGTGCCAGGCCGGGCGGATGAGGATCCAGAGACCGACTCCTATGATGGCCAGGGGCCAGACGAAATGCCAGACCGTCTGGTCGAAGATCCTCATCCGGACGAGAAGGAAGAACGCTCCGAAGAGGATGAAGAACACGCCGGACCCGACGTTCTTGAGGTTGTTGCTGAGCAGGATGGAGATCCCGATCAGGATGAAGACGACGGGCCAGTATCGTCCGACGAGGTCGCCGAAATCCAGCCGGTTCATCTGGTCGAGCAGGAATAGAACGCCCAGGACGATCAGTAAAAGGCCCCAGAAAATACGGCCTTGGGTTTTTCGTTCGGTCATTGTTCCCTCCGTTCCCGTCCAGGATACCACACCGGCCGCGGAGCTGTAAACGCGCCTCGGAGCGGCTCAGAGCCGGCGGATGTTCATGCCGCCGCTGACTTCGACGACGGCCCCGGTCGAGAACGCGAACGCGCCCCGGACGAGCGCGGCGACAGCCCGGCCGACGTCGTCGGGCAGGCCCCAACGGCCTTGGGGGACGAGGCCGCCGGCGATCAGCCGGTCGTACTTGTCCTTGACGCCCGTGGTCATGTCCGTGGCGATGATCCCGGGCCGAACCTCGTAGACGTTGATGCCCTTATCCGCCAGCGCGTCGGCGAAGAGGGCGGCGGTCATGCTCAGGGCCGCCTTGGAGACGCAATACTCGGCCCGCGATGTCGAAGAGACGACGGCCGAGATGGAGGTGATGAAGATGATGGACGGGGGAGGGCTCGGACGCGCGTCCTTTCGCGCGGCCATCCTCCTGGCCGCGTTCTGGGTCAGGAAGAACGGTCCCCGAGCGTTGACGCCGAGGAGCCGGTCGTAGCTTTCCGGGGTCGTCTCCAGGATATCGACGCGTTTCGCCGGGGCGACGCCGGCGTTGTTGACCAGGACGTCGATCGCGCCGAATTTACCGAAGGCCGCGTCGAGCACCCGGTCGTGGTCCTCGAGCCGGGCGATGTCTCCCGCGATGGGAAGGAAACGCCGGCGGAGCTTTTCGACTTTCTCCTTGACCTCGAAGAGCCCCTTCTTCCTGTTCCGGGGGTCGAAGAGGATGTCGATCCCGGCGATATCGTACCCCTCCCGGGCCAACGCCAGAACGATGCCCCGGCCGATGCCCTGTCCCGCGCCGGTTACGACGGCGGCGGGGGCCGATTTCCGTATTTTCTTGGCCAATCTAGTCCTCCTCGCCGATGATCCGGTCTTTCATGAAATCGTTCCAGACCGTTTCGAACCAGCCCTCCGCCGGAGGAACGGGCCGGACGGGAACCCACAGTTTATGAACCCGGCCTCTTGCGTCCAATCGGACTTCGAGGATATTCGCGCTGACGAAATCGAACGGACCGGTCAGGGAAAACGCCCAGCGATCTCCGAGGAGCGGGTGGGGCTCGCGGCCGGCGTGGTCCGGGACGAGATAAGAGCCCCGGCTCTTCCCGCCCCGGTCGAGATACTCGCTTATGGCTTCGAGATAGATGGCGTGGGTCAGACTGAGGTCCAGGGCCTTGAACGCTTTCGGCAAGTCCCGGCTCGAAGGCACGCGCACTTCCCGCCGGGCCCTGAGCCACAACTCCCGGGCCGCCGTCTTTGCGGTCCGGACCCCTGCCGGATCTCTGACCGCGGCGCCGCAGGCCGACATCCGCCGCCGGAGCTCGGCCAGACAGGATTCCGGCGAGAGCGCCCTCCCTTCCTTTCGGCCGAGCATGGCCCGGGCCTGCCCGCTTTTCTCCAGGACCTGGGCCGCGGCCGCGCGGACGAAAGCGGTGACGGACATCGGCCGTCCGGCGTGCCGGCGGGCGATGAAGAGGGCCGCCCGGGCGCTTCCGACCTGGCCGGCGTTGAGGGCCGACCCGCCCGGACGAGCCACACCGTGAGTGCCGCAGACCTCGCCGACGGGGAACAGACCGCGAACGTTGGATTGCCACCATAGCGATCCCTTGAACCCGCCGTTGTTGTGCTGGGCGCAGACGGCGATCTCGAGCGGCTCGCGGGCGAGATCGATGCCGTGGGACCTGAAGAGGTCGACGGCGGGGCGGTTCATCTTCAGGAGCCGGGCGATGGGCGTCGCCTGCAGAGCGCCCGATCTTTCGAGATAGGCCCGGGCTTCAGGGGCGAGAAGGCGTGTCTCGAACGGCTCGAGCTCGCCGCCGCCGTCGGGATTCCGCCTGAAGTCCAGGAAGACACGCCGCCCCTTGACCACGGTCTCTTCGGTGACGAGGATGTCGACGAGTGATGACCCGCCGTCGGCCGCTTTCCGAGGGTCGAAGGGCCACTGGTACCCTTTGAGAAAAACGGCCGTCGCCAGCCGTCCCATGTCCGGGAAATAGCCGTTGAGGAATTCCCTCTCGTCGCCGCCGTCGGCGTCGGTCGAGATGTACCGCGGCACGACCTGTTGGTAGGTGCCGGAGACGTTCCAACGGAATTTCACGGAAGCCAACCCGTACTGGGACTCGGTCAGGTTCTGGGCACTGGCGCCGGCCTCGAAGAGAAGCCCGTGCGAGCCCGTCTGGCTTTCCGGATAGACGGAATGCTCGTACATCCCTCCGGGCCCCCCCGTCGCCATGACGACGTTCGTGGCGTTGAAGAGGACGAAGCCGAAGTTCGCCGAGGCCAGCCTTTTCTTGTCCAAGGCCAAGGCCCCGATGACCCGTTTCGCCGCGCCCGCGCCCTCCGTCAGCAGGGCGATCACCTCGTGACGGTCGAAGACGCGGATTGTCCGCCGCCGGACCTCGGACGCCAGGGCCCGGAACATGAGGCGGGAGGTCAGCGGTCCGGCCGACGTCGCCCGCTGGCGAGGATCGTGGTCGGTCTTGTACCCGACGTAGGCTCCGAAGCGGTCGTGCGGAAAGGGGACGCCGAGACCGACAAGGTGGAAGAAGGCCCCGAGCGAGCCCTGGGCTTCGGCCAGGGCGATGTCGCCGTGCATGGAGCCGCGGGCCGAGAGGTCGCGGGCCATGTCGAACGCGGAGTCCGGGCTGTCGCCGGCGAGGGACAGCTTGTAGTAGGTCTGCTTGTCGGAGCCGGAGTTGGCCGACGCCCCCGCCCCGAAACGGTCGGTGACGATGGCGACATCGGTCTGGCCGTGCTCGTGGAGGCGGACCGCGGCATTGAGCCCCGCCGCCCCGCTGCCGACGACGAGCGTGTTCAGGGAATAAACCGGATAGACGGCACGGCCGACCCGAATGACCGATCTCTTCATGCCCGGCAACCTTTCGTTCCTGGGGCTAAATTATCCCAACTCGCCGTGCGCCGTCAAACCGCCACCGGCCGAGAGTGGCCGGGACCTGGCGACCCCTCCCGGGATCATAGGGCGAGGAGTGATTCGACACGGCCGACGTCGAGCCTTTTGAAATCGCGGACGACGAGGTGGGCCCGGCCGAGCTCGCGGCGCGTGTGCGTGGTCGTGACGCCGACGACTTTCATGCCGGCGGCCAGGGCCGATTCGAAGCCGGGGTAGGAGTCCTCGAAAGCGACACAACGGGCGGCGGGGACGCCGATCATTTCGGCCGCCTTGAGGTAGAGGTCCGGGGCCGGCTTTCCCCGCGGGACCTGGCCGACGTCGACGAGGGCCCGGAAGAAGGGCCGCAAGCCCGCTTCGTCCAGGGCGAAATCGAGGTTCACGCGCGGCGCGGCCGTGGCCACGGCCGCCGGAACCCCGCTGTCGGCGAGCCGGCGCAGGAAGGCGACGAGGCCGCGGGCCGGTTCGACATGGCCTTCATAGATGGACCTGTAGAAGGATTCCTTTTCCTCGGCCCAGGCGATGACCTCGGCCTCGGGCAGGGCGTGGCCGTAAAGCCCCATGAAGATCTCCCGGTTGACTCGGCCGAAGAGATGGTTTTTGAAGCGGCGGGCGTCGAACGGGACGCCGTGCTTCCGGGCGAACGCCTTCCAGGCCAGGACGTGGTATTTCCTGTTGTCGACGATGACGCCGTCCATATCGAAAACGGCCCCGAACGGCGCGCTCATGAGATCCCGTAGACCGCGGCGTCGCGGACGGCGCAGCCCGTTCGCTTGCCTTGGCGGAGCAGGTGCGAACAGAGCGAGCAGGTCGTGCAGACTTTGCGCGGGTCGAGACGTCCCCGCAGGGCCAGGTCCTTGACGAAATCCGGGTAAGCCAGGGCGCCGCGGCCCAGGCCGACGACGGCCGTCCGGCCGTCCGCGACCATGGCCGCTCCGACTCCCGGGCCGAAAGTGCGGAGCCAGGAGTAGCCGGCGCCGACGAGGGCCGTCCCCGGCGAGGAGCGCTGGAGCTCGGAGACGATCCGGAGATGGCGGGCGACTCCTTCGAGGGGGTGCTCCTTGGGGAGCTTTCCGCCCGGGACGGGCTCGTCGAACGGACGACCGAAGTGCGGCTTCCAGGAGGGGATACCCAGTGAAACCGCGAGGAAACCGACACCAGCCCTGGCGAGGAGCGAAACGAGCGCCTTTGTCTCCGCCAGGCTGATCGTTCCCGGCGCGTCGGGGTCCATCCCGAATCCGAACGGGAAGGGGACGGTGTCGGAGGCGGATAGGCGGCACGTGACGAGGAGCCCCGGCGCCTCCTGCCGGATGAGACGTACGGTTTCGAGGAGGAGCCGCGTCCTGTTCTCGAAGGACCCGCCGTAACGGCTTTCCGTGCGGTTGAAGGCGGCCAGGGTCTCCGCAACGAGGTAGCCGTGGCAGGCCTTGACGTCGACGCCGTCGAAGCCCGCGGCGGCCGCGAGCCCGGCCGTCGCGACGAAGGCGTCCCGGACCTCCTCGAGCTCTTCGTCGGAGACGAGGGGATGATCGGGAGGCAAGCCGTGGAGCGGGTCGAGGTATGGGTTGTGCTGGACGATCATCGGGCTGGGCGGACCTTCGGGCTTGGAGAAACGGCCGGAGTGGGTGAGCTGGAGGACGAGCAGGGGCCGATGGGCGGGCCCCCACTCCTTTTTCGCCGCGGCCCGGGACTCGTCGGCCAGCTTGGCGAAGCCGCCGAGCGTTTTTTCGGCGAGCATGAGCTGGCCGGGGTTGGAGCGGCCGTCACGCCGGACGGCCGTCGCCTCGCACCAGATGAGACCGCTGCCGCCGGCGGCATACCTTCGATATCTCCGGAAGGTCCATTCGGACGGCGCCCCGCCGGCCTCCGCATCGGCCCCTTCCATGGGCAGGACGGCCAGCCGGTTGGGGACGCTCCGCCCGGCGACCTGGGCCCTTTCGAGCAGGATGGAGGTATTCTCCTCGTACGGGATCTCGAGGCCGAGGCGGCCGGCTTCGTCGCGGAGCTCTTCAGCCGTCCGTAGCCGGAATTTCGCGTGCGCGGCCATCGACCTTACCTCGGTCGCCCTTCGACGACGCGGCGGACGGCCAGGAGGTCGCGCTTGACGCGGCTCTCGCAGGCCGCGGGCCAGCGCTCTCGGGGGAGCACGGCCAGCTTGCCCTGGTCCATAAGCTCCCTCGTCCGGACGCAAAGGCCGAGTAGACGGACGAGCTCGGGCACGGCGAGATCGGGGAAACGGGCCAGGAAATCGGGGTCGTTCGCCGGGATGAGAAAGTCCCCGCCGTGGTCCTCGATGGTCAGGTTGATCTTCGGGTGGGCGCCGGCCAGCGTTTCGAAAATGGCGGCGAAGTCCAGGACGCCCTTGCCCGCCTCGGCCGTGAAGGATACGAACCCGTCCCCGGTGAGCGCCAGGCCGCCGTCCTTGACGTGGGTCGTCACGATCCAGGGGAGGAGGCGTCGCGCGGCGAGAAGCGGGTCTTCGAGCATGGTCAGGAGGTTCATGGTGTCGAGGCAGACGCCCAGGTATTCGCCCGGCGCGGCGCCGCACATGTCGAAGAGACGGAGGAGCTCGAACGAAGTGAACTCGAAGTGCGTCTCGATGGCCAGGACGACGCCGAAGTCCCTCAGCATCGTTCGTTGTTCGCGGAGGGCGGCGGCCATCAGCCGGAGGAACTCGTCGGTCGACGGCGATTCCCTTTTCCAGCGCATCAAACCGCCCGAGCAGGACCGGACCGTCGACGAGCCCAGGTGATGAGCCTGCTCGGCCGCCTTGCGGTTCCCGGCGGCGATGTCCTTGGCTTTCCCGGTGGCGAGGTCGAGAGGGATGTGCTCCCCGCCGCCCCATTCGACATAGAGGCGGTTCTCCTCCGCGTAGCTGCGGAGTTCCCCCAGCAGGATCTTGTCGAGGGCCTGTCCCGGCGGGATATTGACCTCGGAGAACTGGATGCCGTCGGCCTCGTTCATGACCGCCCATTCGAGGAGTTCAAAAGGGGATAGGTCGAGGGGCTTCAAGCTGTAGCTGTCGACTCCGACTTTGAGATCCGTCATGGTTCCGTCCGGCAACCTCATCTTAACAGTTTTCAAGGCCGCATGAACAGATTTTCTTGTCTTGAAAAAGGCGAAACCTTGGGATATCCTACCGCCATTATGAAACGAGCCGCCGGCCTCATTTCGATGGTCTTCCTTTCGTTCAGCCTGGCCGGGGCCCAGTCGTCCCTCGTCAGTCAGATCGCGGGGGACAAGGCCGCGAGCGAAAGGCTCTACTTCAGCCTGAAGTTCGGCTTGAGCTGCGGCACCCTGAGGGGAGTCGAAGAGGAGCGGGAGCGTCTGGGCGGGGCCAACATCGGGCTTTTCGCCACCATCCGGATTTCGGACAAGTTCTCGCTCGTCCCCGAGGTCGATCTGCTCTCTCGAAAGGGCATAACGAACATTCCGCTCATAACGACCGGCGACCCGGAGCTCGACCCCTATTTCGACGAGTCGACGAAATCGGCCCTCGCCCTGAACTATATCGACATTCCGGTCCTTCTGAAATACCGCCTGGGCCGCCGTGTCAACCTGGCCGCCGGTCCTTTCGTCGGCTTCCTGATGTCCGCGACGGAGAAATTCCGGTCGGTGTCCGAGACCGGCGAAGAGCTGTCCTTCAAGAGAGACGTCACCGCGGAGTACCGGAATCTGGATTTTGGCCTGGTCTTCGAGGCCTCGGTCGTCGTGACCAGGCCCCGCTGGGGAGAGGGGCTCGTTTTTCATGTCCGCGTCCAGGAGGGTCTGGCCGACGTTCTCAAGGACCCCGCCGCCGCCGGTCCGGTCCGGACTTCGGCCGTCCAGATCTTCGTGAGTTTTCCGTTCATTCGCTAAGATCGATCATGACAGCCGTCCATTTTACCTAGGAGAGGCGAGAGATGCTCAAAGAGATGCAGGAAGCCCTGATCGCGGGGAAAAAGGCCGATGTCGAGGCCTTGGTCGACCAAGCCCTGGCCGCCGGCTTGCCGGCCGCCCGGATCCTGAACGAAGGACTTATCCCCGGCATGGAACGCCTTGGCGTCCTGTTCAAGGAAAACGAGGTCTTCATCCCCGAGGTCCTGGTCGCCGCGCGGGCCATGAACGCGGGGTTGGGCAAGCTCGAGCCCCATCTGGTCAAGGCCGGCGTGAAGCCCCGGGGGATCGTCGTCATCGGAACCGCCAAGGGCGACCTTCACGACATCGGCAAGAACCTGGTGGCCATGATGCTCCGCGGCAACGGCTACAAGATCGTCGACCTCGGCGTCGACGTCGCTCCCGAAAAATACCTCGAGGCGGCCAAGGCCCATGGGGCCGGGGCTATCGCCATCTCCGCGCTGCTGACGACGACCATGGTCCAGATGAAGAACGTCGTCGAGGCCGTCGAGGCGGCGGGCCTCGGGATCCCCGTCATCATCGGCGGGGCGCCCGTCACCCGGGACTACGCCGACCAGATCCGGGCCCGCGGCTTCGCGCCCGACGCCGCCTCCGCCGTCGAGGAGATCGGCCGGCTCATCGCCGCCTGACGGACGGGGTCGGGGCCCGCCGTCATGACTTCGCGCGAACTCGTCATCGACGCTCTCGAATTCCGGTCGCCGGAGAGGGTTCCCCGTCAGCTCTGGGTCCTGCCGTGGGCCGGGCCTTCGACCGCCGCGGGGGCGTCATCGCCCAGTGCGAGTTCGGCATCGGCGCCCGGCCGGAAAACGCGGCCGCCGTCTTCGAAAACTGGAACCGGTGGCCCGGTTTGTATTATAATGAATGAGTGCAGGTGTTGGAGTTCCCATAGAGGGCACAATACAAAGAAACAGAATGCGGCTCAAGGGAGACGCAAGGAGGTCCGTATGAAGAAACATGGAATGCTTATTTGCCTGGCCCTCTTCGGGATCGCGGCGCTCGCCCCGTCGGCGTTTTCCGCCGTGAAAGTCATCCCAAGCCAGTGGGCGGCCGTCCCGGTCCGGGTCGACGGAGCGAACCAGGATTGGCAGGACGCAACGATGATCGTCGACAAAGAATCCCGGGCCGAGTACGCCGTGAGGAACGACGACAAGTACCTCTATATCCTGTTCGTGTTCAAGGTTTACGACCTGCGGTTGGGGCAACGGGTCCTAAAGGTGGCCTCTCTAAGCACATACGAAATCTCCGGGATGAAGGTCTTTTACAGCTTCGACGGCAAGAAAAACAAGACCGACGGCTTCCATTTCGTCAAAAAGACGATCACGGCCGACGAGCTCATCGCCAGCTTGGAGAAGAACGGCGAGGTCTTGACCGATGAGAAGAAGGCGGGGATTCGCCAGCAGAAAGCCTACATGATCTACGAAGGCCTGCCTCTAGACCCGTCGATGCCCGCCCCCCCCGTGGTCTCCGGTCCGGCCGACCCTCCCACCTTCCGCGACCAGCTCAAACGCGAATTGAGCGTCGTTGAATTCCGTATCCCCCTCGCTTATCTAGCCAAGGCAGGCGCCGTCGCCGCGCCCGGCGCGAGCCTCAAGCTCGGCTTTGAATGGGGCGGCATGACAAAGGAGATGAGGTCGGCCTATATGGCCCGGATGGCCGATTCGGGGTCTCGGGCTTCCCAAGGCGACGTCAAAAGCACGGGGGAAGATAACAAATGGGCGGCACGCGAGGGCGGCGGCGGGGAAGGTGGTCCCCTGGGCGGCCAGCCCAACCGCGACACGAAAAAGTACAACTTCTGGATCGACGTCCAGCTCGCGAACAAGGTTTCCTGAGCCCGCGGCCGACGCCCCGCTTCCTTTAAGTTAGGAGCGGGGTGAAGTATGCGCGAGCTTGCCGAAACCCGCCAAAACCGACGGCCCTGCCCTACGCGGCGCTAGACCCCAAGCAAGAGAAGACCAATAGGCGCTCTTGTGAATAGGCGAAGCTAAAAAGGCATCGAGGCCAGGTAGGCCCCGAGGAAGGCCAGGACGACCGCGGCGATTTTCCATCCCGTCAGGCGTTCCTTCAAGAAGATCGCGGCGATGATGACGATGAAGATCGTGTTGAGTTGGTTGAGGACGGCGGCCACCGACACTTTGGCGTATTTCATCCCGCCCATCCAGAGGAAGAGCGAGAGGTAGGAGCCGAAGAACGAGGCGGGGACCAGGGCTTTCCAGTTGCCGCGGACGGCGAGGGGCGCGAGAATGGCCCGCCGCTGACGAAGGAAGGGAACGAGGAGGACAAGCGCGGCCGCGCCCCCGGCCAGCCTGACCAGGGTCGCCCAAACGATCGATACCGATCCCAGAACGGGCTTGACCATGACGATCCCGAGGGCGACGAAGAACATGGCCAGGATCCCGTACAGGATGCCGATAACGAGATTTCTCCCGTCCAACTTTTCCGTGCGCTTTTCCCGGGTGATCGTCAGGACCGCGGATACAACAAGCGCCGCGCCGGCGAGCTGCCAACCCGTCATCCTGTCGCCGAGGAGGATGAATGACAGGCCGATGACGAAAGGGCTGTAAAAGCAGTCGACGATGGCCACCAGGCTGGCCCCGAGCCGGTTGAGGCTGTGGAGGAAGAGCGTATCAGAGAGGGCGATGCCGAGGGCGCCGCTCGCGAGGAGGAGGCCCGTCGTCGAGGCCGGGACCGCGGGAAAAAGCGACTCGCCCAGAACGAGCATGGTCGGCGCCATGAGGACGAGGGCGAGAACGGTCTTGAACAAGTTGAGGCCGATGGGGTGGACTTTACGGCCGCTGACCCGGAAGAGGATGACGGCTACGGCCCAGGCGAGCCCGGACGATAGGGCGAGCATCTCCCCGAACGAGGGGGAGGCCGTGAGCGATGCGAGCCAGGTGGTCATTTGTGTCTGCGTGTTCCCATTCGGGCGTTTTACAAAATTCGACCTCCCTGTATAGCAGAGACGGCCGCACGCGTCAATTCGGATTCGCTGTCGACAGCGGGAATACCCTCATTGACCGCTTCGGCGGCGGCGTGTTATAAACGGCCATGAGGAGATGCGCGATGAGAAAATCGAAGTCCCTGCTTTTCGCTTTCACCGGCATAGCCGCCCTTGCTCTATCCTTCCTTGTCAGCTCGCAAACCCCTTCGGTCCGTCGGGACGAGCCCATCGAATTCGACTCCTGCACGAGCATCCTGGTCGGCCGGCTGGCTTCCGTCGACGGCTCGACGATGACCTCCCATTCCTGCGACTCCGGGACGGACCGGACGTGGATGACCATCGTCCCCAACATGAAGTATAAGCCCGGCGAAATGGCCAAGGTCTATTACGAGCCCAAGCGATCCAAGGGGCCGAACGACACCGACCGGCTGGAAACGGGCGAGATCCCGCAGGTCGCGGAGACCTACGCCTTCCTCAACGCCGCGTACCCCATCATGAACGAACACCAGCTGGCCATCGGCGAGACGACGATCGGCAGCCGGCGCGAGCTCGTCAGCGAGAACGGCATCATCGACGCGCCCGAGCTCTACCGCCTCGTCCTCGAGAGGGCGAAAACGGCCCGCGAAGCCATTCGCGTCGCCGACGAGCTGACGAAAGCTTACGGCTACAACGACTGGGGCGAATGCTTCACGTTCGCCGATACGAAGGAGGTCTGGCATTTCGAGATCCACGGCCCGGGCAAGGGCAAGAAAGGCGCCGTCTGGGCGGCCCAGCGGGTCCCTGACGACGAGATCGGGGTTTCGGCCAACGCCAGTCGCATCCGGCAGATCGACCTCGCCGACAAAGAATATTTCCTGGCCTCGACCAACGTCATGTCCCTGGCCGAAGAGATGGGCTTCTGGTCGGAAGCGGGCGGCCGGCCGTTCGAATTCTGCTATGCTTACGATCCGAATTCGAGAACGAGCATCTATTGTCGGCGTCGCGAGTGGCGGGTCCTCAGCCTCCTCGCCCCGTCGCTCAAGCTCAATCCCGAGTCCGAGAACTATCCCTTTTCCGTCAAGCCCGATAAAAAGGTCGGCGTCGCCGACGTCCTGGCCATCTTCCGTGACACCTACGGCGGGACCGAGTACGACATGACCCGGACCCTGACCACCGTCAATCGGAAAGGGGAGACCGTCAAGAGCCCGGTAGCCAGCCCGTTCGTGAGCGGTGACCTGCGCGACCTCCTCCGGATCAAGCGCGAGCGGACGATTGCGTCGCCCGCCGCGACCTACCTTCAGGTCACCCAGTCGAGGGACTGGCTGCCCGGGCCCATCGGCGGCGTCGTCTGGCTTGGCTACGACAACCCGGCCACGACCCCGCACGTCCCGATCTATATCGGGATCTCCCAGATGCCGGCGTCCTACATGGTCGACGGCCGATGGGCTTTCAGCCGCGACTGCGCCTGGTGGGCCTTTCGGACGGTCAGCCGGCTGGCCAACTTCCGCTGGCAGGAGATGACTCAAGATATCCAGAAGGTCTGGAAAGAGGCTGAGGACAGGTGGTTCACGAACCAGGCCAAGTTCGAGGAGGAGGCCCTGGCTCTCTACAAGAAAGACCCGAAGAAGGCCCGGGAGTTCCTGACGAAATACTCCCACGACCAGGCCAACCAGGCCGTCGCCGCATACGCAAAGCTGGCCGACGACCTCTGGTTCAAGTACTCCGGAAACTTCTAATTTAAATGACGATTATCGGGCTCCACGTCCTCGACTTCGCCATCGTCGTCGTCTTCATCCTTATCGTCCTTGGGCTCGGATGGCGGGCCTCCCGCAAGACGAAAACGACCGAGGACTTCTACGTTGCCGGCCGCCGCCTGGGCAAGTTCTACCAGTTCTTCCTCAACCTGGGGACGTCGACCAACGCCGACCAGGCCATCATCGTCTCCCGCGAGGTCTACCGCCAGGGCATCGGCGGCATGTGGATCCAGTACCTGGTCCTTTTCCTGACGCCCTTTTACTGGTTCACCACGGCCTTTTTCCGCCGCGTCCGGCTGGTGACCATCGGCGATTTCTTCACGGAGCGGTTCAAAAGCCGGTTCCTCGGTGGCGCGTTCGCCGTCTTCACCCTGTTCATGGCTTTCCTCGGCAACGGCGTCGGCTACATGGTCGCCGCCAAGACGATGATGGCCCTGACACCCAAGCCGGCCGCGAAATACACGGTCCAGGAAAAGCAGAGCGTCGACCTTTTCCATGAATACCAAGCCCTCCGGGCGAAGGCCGAGAAAGAGGATCTCGTCCCCGCCGAAGAGTCGCGCCTGACCGAGCTCGGCGAACGCCAGAAGAAGGGCGAGCTCAAGGCCTTCATCTCCTACACCGACTCGGTGATGATCTACCTCGTCTACACCGTGATCGTGGCCGTCTATACGATGATGGGCGGGTTCCTCGCCGCCGCCATCACCGATGTCATCCAGGGCTTCCTGTTGACGACGTTCTCGCTCATGCTCATCCCCATCGCCCTTCACCGCGTCGGCGGCTTCGCCGGACTCCACGCCGTGGTCCCGGACTTCATGTTCCGGCTCTTCGGCTCGGCGGCGACGAGCGAATACGCCTGGTACACCATCGTGGCCATGGCGCTGGCCAACCTCGTCTCCATCATCGCCGTCGCTTCGGGCATGCAGACGGCCGGTTCGGCCAAGAACGAGATGACCGCCCGCGTCGGCATGATCGGCGGGATGTTCTTCAAGCGGTTCATCATGATCTTCTGGGCCCTGACCGGCCTGCTGGCTATCGCCCTCTACTCCGGCCAGCTCCACGACCCGGACCTCATCTGGGGGCACATGACCATGGACCTCCTCTTCCCCGGGGCCATCGGGCTGATGATGGCCGGGGTCCTGTCGGCGAAGATGTCGAGTCTGGCCGGTTCGAGCGTCGCCTACTCGGCGCTCTTCATCCGCAACCTCTACCAGCCCTTCGTCAAGCCCAAGTCGGACCGCCACCTCATCAACGTCGGGCGCGTCGCCATCGGCGCGACCCTGCTCGGCGGCGTCGGCGTGGCCCTGTTCATCGGCAACCTGCTCGACCTGTTCAAGTATTTCATCTCGCTCCCGGCCATCTTCGGGGCGGCCATCTGGCTGGGCTTCCTCTGGCGCCGGGTGACCAAGACGGCCGTCATCGCCCAGGTTTTTATCTGCTTCACCATCTATGCCCTCGTCCCCAACGTCTTCCAATCGCTCGAGTGGGCCCGGACGCGGCCGGGGTTCCTCCGGGAAACGAGGCCCCGGGTGGTCATGATCACGACGCAAGCCCTGCGCGAAGACGTCGCCGCCGGGCGGGCGGCGAAGGTCGGCGAGGTCATCCGCAAGGAGCATGCCAGCCCGCCCGAAGGCATCTTCTACGAGAAGGTGGCCCGCCGCGACGTGGCGGACCCGGACTCGCCGCGCGTCGGGATCGGCCGCTTCAACGCCGAGATCTGGGTCCTGAGCTGGTTCGGCGTCGATTTTTCCGGATTCTCGAAAGCCCAGCTGAGCGCGGTCCGCTTCGGCTTCGACGCGGTCTTCCCCTTCGTCCTGCTGTTCCTCCTGAGCGCCTTCACCCGGCCGGTCGCCAAGTCCGACCTCGACCGCTTTTTCGCCAGAGTCCACACGCCGGTCCAGCCGACGCCCGAGGAGGAGGAGCGGGCCCTTCGGCACGCCGTCGAACACTACGAGGAGGTCGAGAAACGCAAGCTCCGGCCGGGCTCGAATTGGGAGATCATGAAGCCGAAACTCATCGACGTCATCGGCTTCGGCGGCTGCTGGCTCCTCGTCGGCGTCGTCATCCTCTTGCTCTGGCTGATGGTGAGCATTAGGTAGGGCCTCGGGGACTTCCTGAACGCGATCCGCCTTCTTAAGCTCGGTGTATTCCCGCCGTCGGCCGCGGAGGGTCCTCTGGCATCATCCTCGTTTGCTGCCGTGATTTTTCACGCCGGTCAGTGCGCCGGACTAAATCACGGCTTATGCTCTCTCTGATGACGCCCTCGTCCCCCAATCCCTCGGCCTCCTCTGGGAACACACCTGCGCGCGGCGAATAAGTTCCGGACGTCCCCTCGACCTACTCTATTGAGGACGGGAACGGGGACATGTACTTCCGGTACGTGTCCCCGTTCTTCCTAACATCGCTGTAGGGATGTATAATGAGCGGCGAAAGATGGAACCGCTCAAACAAAAAATTGACATCCGCGACCTGTCGCTTGACGAGCTGAAGATCGAGCTCGAAGCGATGGGGGAGAAGCCGTTCCGGGCGGCCCAGATCTTCGACTGGCTCTACCATAAAGGCGTCTCGGATTTCGCCGAGTTCACCAGTCTGTCGAAGCCCCTTCGCGATAAGCTGGCCGCCCGCTTCCGCGTTGGCGCCCTCGAGCTCGCCGACCGCCGCGACTCCGGCGACGGGACGACGAAGTTCCTCTTTCGGCTTCCCGACGGCGCGTTCATCGAAACCGTGCTCATCCCGTCGGGGAGGCGCCGGACGGTCTGCCTCTCGACCCAGGTCGGCTGTAAATTCGCCTGCGCCTTTTGCGCCAGCGGCCGCCACGGCTTCAATCGGAATTTAGCCGCGTCCGAGATCACGGGCCAGGTCCTTTATCTCCGGCGCGCGCCCGGCCTGGAGCTGACGAACTTCATCTTCATGGGCATGGGCGAGCCCCTCGACAATTGGGCGAATGTCGAAAAGTCCCTCCGCATCATGAACGCGCCCGAAGGGCTGGGCATCGCCGCCCGGCGCATGACCGTCTCGACGGCCGGCTACCTTCCGGCCTTCAAGCGGCTCGAGGCCCTCGACCTCCAGGTCAACCTGTCCCTGTCTTTGCACGCGGTCACGGACAGGCTCCGCGACAAACTCATGCCCATCAACCGGCGTTTCCCGCTCGAGGATGTCGTTCGGGCGGCCGAGGAATACATCCGCTCCGGCGGCCGGATGATCACCCTCGAGTACATCGTCATCCGCGGCCTCAACGACTCGCTCGACGACGCCGACGGCCTGGCCGGCATCTCCCGCCGTCTCCGGGCCAAGGTCAACCTCATCGCCTACAGCCCCGTCGAGGGCCTGGCCTTCGAGACGCCGACCGAGGCCGATGTCGCCCGCTTCAAGCGCTGGCTCGAAGAACGGAAGGTCAACACGACCCTGCGGCTGTCGAAGGGAACCGACATCGCCGCCGCCTGCGGCCAGCTCGCGGGACGCTTCAAAAGGAGTGAATGATGAGAACCAGTGGTTTTTCTTCCCGACATCTATCGCCGCCTCCCGGTTTGCGCCCCCACTATCGGGAGAAATTATCTAATAATGCGCTCCGCTATCTGGCCCTCTTTATCGCCGTCGTGGTCGCCGCGACGTTCGCCGGGTTTTCTCTGGCCCAAACGCCGGTGCCAGACGCCCAGCGGTTCTTCCCTAAAGCGGACCTGATGAAGATCGGCGTCTATTATTATCCCGAGCAATGGCCGGCATCGCAGTGGGAGCGGGACCTCGGGAAGATCGCCGCGCTCGGTTTCGAGTTCACCCACTTCGGGGAGTTCGCTTGGGGCTTCCTCGAGCCCTCGGACGGCAAGTTCGACTTCGCCTGGCTCGACCGGGCCATCGTTCTCGCGGCGCAAAACGGCCTCAAGGTCATCCTCTGCACGCCGACGCCCTGTCCGCCGGCCTGGATGGGCGAAAAATATCCGGAGATCTATCTCGTTGGCCCCGATGGCCGTCGCCGTGAGCACGGCACCAGGGCCAACGGGTCGCTCGCGAACGACGTCTTCATCAAGTATACGAAAAGGATCGTCTCCGAGCTGGCCCGTCGCTACGGGCAGGACCCTCGCGTCTGGGGCTGGCAGCTCGACAACGAGCCGCAGGCCCCGCCCGACTACAGCCCCTCGACCCGCCTGAAGTTCCAGGCTTGGCTCGAGAGGAAATACGGGACCGTGGAGAAGATGAACGCCGCCTGGGGCGGCAATTTTTGGAGCACGAAATACGATTCGTTCGCCCAGGCCCTCATCCCGAACGAGGGCTTGTTCGGCGAGGACGCCCTGAGCCCGCACGCCGTCCTCGACTTCCGCCGGTTCACGGCCGACACTCAGGCCGATTACCTCCACCTCCAACGCGATATCCTCCGTGCGCACATCCGCCCCGAGCAGTGGGTGACGACGAACTATATCAATGTCACGGATACGGCCGACCCGCGCCGGACGGACCGCCTCGATTTCGTCTCGTTCACGATGTACCCGGTGCGCGGCGAGAAGAACATCGGCGAGCTCGGCTTCCGGCTGGGCTCTCCCTACCGGTTGGCCTATGCCGTCGACTATTACCGGTCGTTCAAGGGCGTTACCGGGGTCATGGAGCTCCAACCCGGCCAGGTCAACTGGGCCCGGATCAACCCCCAGCCGGAGCCGGGAGCCGTACGGATGTGGTTGTGGCACGCGTTCGGGGGCGGGCTGTCGTTCGCCTGCACCTACCGCTTCCGCCAGCCGCTCTACGGCAGCGAGCTCTATCATGCCGGCATCGTCGGCCCGGACGGCGTCACGCTCTCGCGCGGGGGCCTCGAATTCGCCCGGGTCATCGTCGAGATGAAGGAGCTTCGGAAGCTCTACGACCCCGCGGCGAAGGCGCCCGACGGGATCAAGACCCGACGGACGGCCTTCCTCTGGAGCCACGACGTCATGTGGGACCTCGACATCCACAAACAGACCGCCCTCTGGGACACGTGGGACCACCGCTTCAAGATGATGGCCGCGGTCAAGGCCGCCGGCGCGCCCCTCGACTACGTCGGCGAGGACGCTGATTTCGCCGCCTACCCGTTCCTCGTCGCTCCGGCTTACCAGCTCGTTGACGAGGCCCTCGTTCAAAAATGGACGCGGTACGTCGAGGCCGGCGGGCACCTCGTCCTGACCTGCCGGACCGGCCAGAAAACGAAGAGCGGCCAGCTCCCCGAGGCGCCTTGGGCCGCGCTCATCGCCCCTCTCGTCGGGGCCGAGGTCGAGCTCTTCGACAACCTCCTCGACGACGGCCGGGGCCTCGTCCGCATGAAGGGAAAGGGATATGCCTGGAATCGCTGGGCCGACGTCCTCGAGCCGTATTCCGGAACGGAGACCCTGGCCGTCTACGCCGACCAGTTCTACGCCGGTAAGCCGGCCGTCGTGACGCGCAAGCTGGGGCGGGGGACGGTGACGTACGTCGGCGCGGACACGATCGAAGGCGGGCTCGAAAGGGACGTCCTGCGCGAAGTCTACGCCCGGGCCGGGGTCGATGCCGCGAATTATCCGCCCGGAGTGTATGTCGAGTGGCGTGACGGCTTTTTCGTCGGCGTCAATTATTCATCGCGGCCGTTCGCCGTGCCCGTCAAGCCCGGCTCCAAGATCGTCCTGGGCTCGAACCCGCTACGCCCGGCCGACGTGCTCATATGGAGAGAATGACCGGCTGCCGGTGTTCGAGGACGGCGAGGGTTTCGATGTGGGGGGTGTGGGGGAAGAAGTCGTAGATCCGCAGGCCGGCGATGGCGTAGGCCTGGCCGAGCCCCTTGAGGTCCCGGGCCAGGGTCGTCGGATTGCACGACAGATAGAGAAGAAGGGGGACCGGATCGTCGACGAGGCCCCTGACGACCCGCGGGTCGACGCCCTTGCGGGGGGGATCGAGGATGACGACGCCCGGCCTTCTCTCCAGGACCTCGGGCAGCCACTCCTCGGTCGTCCCTTCGCACACGGCGAAATTCCCGACCCGGTTGAGGGCCAGGTTCTTCTTCAGGAAGGGGATGTTCTCTCCGGCCTCCTCGACGCCAAAGACCTCCCTCGCCTTTTTCGCCAGCAGGATGCCGAACGTCCCCAGGCCGCTGTAGAGGTCGGCGACCGTCGCCTCGGCCTGCGGCGTGACCGCCTCGACCACGTCGTCGAAGACCTTCTCGAGGATGCCGATATTCGTCTGGAAAAACGACCGGGCGCCGATCCGGAAGGTCAAACCGCGGATCGTTTCTTCGAGGAAGTCCCGGCCGAAGAGCCGCTCGTCCCTGTATCGTTTGCCGTCGTAGATCGAGGCGACCGCTCCGACCAGGGAGAATTCCCGCTTGAGGCCGGCCAGCCCTTCGGCCAGCGCCGCGGCCTCCGCCCCCGATTCGAGATCGCAGACGAGGAGCGACTGCCCGCTCGAACGGCTCGTCCTGACCTCGACGCCCGTCACAAAGGAGAACGGCGCGGCCTCGATCAACTCGAGCGTCCGAGCCAGGATGTCGTTCACCCGGTCCGGGACGAGATGGCACCTGTCCACGGTGACGAAGGACGCCTGCTCGCCCGGCTCGTTGTAGACGTAATGCGCCGAGCCGCCTTCCCGCATGACCCTGAGCCGGATCCTGTTCCGGTAGCCCCAGACCTCGGGCGAAGGCGTCACGGGCAGGGCCTCGAAGGGGCGCTTGAGCTCCCGGGACATGATCTCCTCGACCTGCCTCCTTTTCACCTCGAGCTCCAGGCCGTAGTCCATGTCCTGGTAGGGGGAACAGGCGAGAAAGTGGCCGCACCGCGGCTCGACCCGCGATGGCGAGGGCTCGAGGACGCGGAGCGTCCGCGCTTCGACGTAGTTTTTCCGGTCCTTGAAGACCTCGACCTCGACGGCCTCGCCCGGAAGGCCGCGGTCCGTGAAGACGACCTTGCCTTCGGCCAGACCCAGGCGCCGGCCGGGGTAGACGATCTTCTGGATCTCGATCCGCATCCCGCTCACCGTGAAGGGAATCCGGCGTATTCCCGGAGGTCGACGGCCGTGCCCTTGGCGCTCCACGGGACGCCCATCTCGGACGGGAGCCGGCCGGCTTCGTAACAGTTCTCGAGCGCTTCGTCGAGCCCGTCGACGACCATCCGGCGCTTGCCCTCCGCTTCGACGGCGCGGACGAGCCCGGCGGGGAAATCGCGGATGTCCGGCATGGAATCCTGCATGCCGTTCATGCACAGGGTCTGGCTGGCCGCGGCTTGGAGCCCGCACAGCGGCCGCGTCCCGTCCCGGACGCCGGCGATCGACCGCCAGAGCTTGTTCATGGGCTCGGCGTCGGGAACGCCGTAGTCCTTGCGCGTCCCATCGGGGAACTCCGCCCACAACCCCGACGCCCGGCTGTCGCAGCGGACGACCGCCTTCTCGAACTCGAAGCGGACGACCGGGCCCTTGTCTCCGCTCGAGGCGTGGCT
>CAZZCH010000041.1:0-26617 GCA_964652895.1 uncultured Eubacteriales bacterium | reverse complement strand
GCCGGAGTCGAAGCGCCAGGGCTGGCGAAGGCGCTGCCAGAACGAGACGTAGAGGGTCTCGGGGTCGGTCGGATGCATGACCAGGTCGATGACGCCGGTCTTGCCGTCGTTCGGGAGCCCGCCGGCGAGCTTGGTCCACGTCTTGCCGCCGTCGGTCGTCTTGAAGAGGCCCCGGTCGCCGGTGTACCCCCAGGGGTGGCCCGAGGCGCCGACGTACACCGTGTCGGGGTCGGACGGATGGGTGATGACGCGGGCGATCGTCTGGGTCGTCTCGAGGCCCATCCGGGTGAAGGACTTGCCGCCGTCGGTCGATTTATAGACGCCGTCGCCCCAGGCGACGCTGTTGCGGACGCATTCCTCGCCCGTCCCGACCCAGATAATGTTCGGGTCCTTCTGGAAGAAGGCGACGTCGCCGATGGAGGCCGAGCCGTACTTGTCGAAGATGGGCTCCCAGGTCGTCCCGGCGTTAGTGGATTTGAACACGCCGCCCGAGGCCGAGGCCACGAGGACCTGGGTGAAGTCGTTGTCCAGGGCTTCGAAGTCGGAGATGCGGCCGACCATGTTGGCCGGGCCGATCGACCGCCAATGAAGATGCCGGGTCAGGGCCTGGCTTTCCGGGCCGGGCCCGGCCTGCTGGGCCGAGAACGGTCCGGCCAAGGCCATGACGAGAAGGAGCAGGGTGCCGGCGCGGAGCGCCGTCTTGACGTTGCGATTCATAAGGACCTCCTTGAGAGATGCACGATCAGGCGGATTATAATGAAAATCCGGCCCGGGTTCAATCGCGCCGAACACGATGGTGCGCTCGACGCTGCCCGGGCAGCGTATGCGCGAAGGCACGGAACCGGAATTCCGTGAGATTTTCGAATTGGGCACATAAGGGGATCTGCACCTCCGGTACGCGTCCTCCTGTTTAAGCAAAACAAGAGAAAAACATTCGGAAAACGAGTATAATAGAAGTTGAATGAAACGTCTGATAATCATCCCCGCCATCCTCCTCCTCGCCGCGTTTTCCTGCGGGGAAGAGAAGGGGTGGCAATTCGACGCGGCGTCGGCCTACGGCTTCGTCAAGAAGCAGGTCGAGTTCGGACCGCGCGTGCCCAACACTCCGGCCCATGACGCCTGCGCCGATTGGCTCGTCAAGACCCTCAAGCAGTGGACGCCCGACGTCGTCGTGCAGGTTTTCCAGGCCAAGGCCTTTGACGGGAGGATGCTCGACGGGAAGAACATCGTCGCTTCGTTCAATGCCGAGGCCAAAGACAGGATCCTCCTCTGCGCTCACTGGGATTCGCGGCCTTTCGCCGACCACGACCCCGACCCGGCCAACCATTTCAAGCCGGTCATGGGGGCCAACGACGGGGCGAGCGGGGTCGGGGTCCTGCTCGAGGTGGCCCGTCAGCTCTCGCTCAGAAAGCCGGCGGCCGGCGTCGACATCCTGCTCCTCGACCTCGAGGATTTCGGCGAGCACAGGAACTGGCGCGGCGCCTCCGAGGATAACTGGGCCCTGGGCTCCCAATACTGGGCCCGGAATCCTCATCGCCCAGGCTACAAGGCCCGTTTCGGCGTCCTTCTCGACATGGTCGGAGCGGCCGACGCCGTCTTCCCGCTGGAGGGGACGTCCATGTCCTACGCCCCGGCGGTCATGAGAAAGGTCTGGGAAATAGCCGGCGGGCTCGGGTATGCGAAATATTTTCAGCCGAGGGAATCCGGCTCCCTTATCGACGACCACCTCTATATCAACAAGATCGCCGGGATCCCGACGGTCGATATCATCCATTACGACGAACGGCGGGAGGGCTTCCCCGCGTGCTGGCATACCGTTGGGGACACTCTCGATAAGATCGACGTCAACACCCTGAAGGCCGTCGGCCAGACGGTGATGGCCGTCATTTTCCAGGGGAAATAGGGCCGAATTCGCAACTTGGAATATTGGAAGAAAAGATGGATCGCGCCGTCTAAATCCGTGAAGTCAGTATATCAATAAAAAGGAGAACACTCTATGAAAAAAGCTTCACTTACCGCACTCGCCATCGTGGCCGTCCTGGCTCTCGTCGTCTGGGCCGCCGACCTCTCCGGCACCTGGGAAATGAGCTCCCCGGGCCGCGGGGGCGAGATGATGGCCAGGGACATCACCATCGTCCAGGAAGGCAACAAGATCACGGTCACCATGCCCGGCCGTCAGGGCGGCGACCCGATCGTGGGCGAAGGCACCGTCGAAGGCAACGCCGTCGCGTGGAAGGTCGTCCGTCAGGGCCAGCAGGGCGAGATGGTCATCAACTACAAGGGCACGGTCGAAGGCGACACCATGAAGGGCACCATGTCCATTATGGACCGCGAGACCGAGTGGACCGCGAAGAAAAAGTAAGCGGACCTGTTTTTTCTTTTAGATCAATAAACGCCGGGGTGGGGTTCTGTCCCGCCCCGGCGTTTTGCATTCCTGCCTGATTCAGCTCAGCTGAGAACATCCCTCTGGTTGTGGGACGCCGCCCGTTTTGGCAGCGATGGAACGGCGCTTGTTTCTTGCAAAGCCGGCAATCCTAGCTTATCATTGGCCCAACTCTCTGGATAGGAGGCCCAATGAAACGCACTCGTCGGACGCTTATCGCCGCTTTCTTGCTGATCGCCGCTTTCCTGCCCGCTCTCGTTTCCGCCCAGGCAACTCGGGCTGATTACGAAAGGGCGGCCGGCCTGAGGGCCAAGCTCCAGCCCCTGGCCCTCAACATCGTCGACCGGGGCGGCTGGATCGGCAAGACATCCCGCTACTGGTACAGGAAATCCGTCGTGGGCGGCAACGAATTCTGGGTCGCCGACGCGTCGAGCCGGGAAAAGAGGGCGGCTTTCGACCACGTCAAGCTGGCGGCGGCCTTGGCCGCGGCTTTGGGCGAGAAGGTCGAGGCGCTCAGCCTCCCGTTCCAGATGGTCACGTTCTCCGAGAACGAGAAGTCCCTCGAGTTCGCGGCGGCGGGTTTCCGCTACTCCTGCGACCTGGCCACTTACGAGTGTAAGAAGCTCGGGCCGGTCCCCCCGCGCGGTGGCCGGGGCGGCGGCATGACGATGTGGGAACGGGGCCCCGCCCCCGAGGCCGCCTCCAAGGAAGCCAAGACTTCTCCCGACGGCAAATGGGAGGCCTTCATCCGGAATTATAACGTCTGCCTCCGGGACAAGGAGAAAAAAGAGGAGACGATCCTCAGCCGCGACGGCTCGGAAGGCGATTACTACACCTACGAATCCCTGTCCTGGTCGGGCGATTCGAAGAAGATCGCCGCATACCGTATGCGACGGGGTTATCACCGCGTCATCCAATACGTCGAGTCGTCGCCGGCCGACCAGCTCCAGCCGAAATATCACACCATGGAATACGCCAAGCCGGGCGACGCCATCGACATCGAACGGCCGGTGCTGTTCCTCGTCGAACCGAAGGCGAGGATCGAGGTCGACGACGCGCTCTTCCCGAATCCTTACGAGCTCGGGGACCTGGCCTGGCGCAAGGATAGCCGCGCTTTCACCTTCGAGTACAACCAGCGCGGCCACCAGCTCTACCGGATCGTCGAGGTCGACGGGACGACCGGAAAGGCCCGCGCCGTCGTCGACGAGGAGGCGAAGACCTTCTTCTGCTACAGCGGGAAGAAGTACCGTTACGACATCGACGACGGGAAAGAGGTCATCTGGATGTCGGAGCGCGACGGCTGGAACCATCTCTACCTTTACGACGGCGTGACCGGCGCGGTCAAGAATCAGATCACGAAAGGGGAGTGGGTCGTCCGCTCCGTCGACAAGGTCGACGAGGAGAAGCGGCAGGTCTACTTCCAGGCGAACGGCACGATCCCCGGCCAGGACCCCTACTTCACCCACGCGTTCAGGGTCAACCTCGACGGAACGGGCCTCGTCCGGCTGACGGAAGGGGAGGGCAACCACTTCGTCACCTATTCCCCGGACATGTCCTATGTCGTCGACACCTGGTCGCGCGTCGACCTCCCCCCGACGGTCGAGATCCGCCGGGTCGCGGACCGGACGGCCGTCATGACGGTGGAAAAGGGCGACATCGCCGGGCTTCTCAAAACCGGCTGGAAGGCGCCCGAGGTCTTCGCGGCCAAGGCCCGCGACGGCCGCACCGACATCTGGGGTATCATCATCCGGCCCTCGAATTTCGACCCCAAGAAAAAATACCCCGTCATCGAATACATCTACGCCGGGCCGCAGGGTTCGTTCGTCCCCAAGTCCTTCGGCGCCTACAACTCCATGCGCGCCCTGGCCGAACTCGGGTTCATCGTCAGCCAATGCGACGGCCTCGGGACGAGCAACCGTTCCAAGGCCTTCCACGATTACTGCTGGAAGAACCTGGGCGACGCCGGGTTCCCGGATCGAGTGCTCTGGCACAAGGCCGTGGCCGCCAAATACCCGTCCTACGACGTCAGCCGGGTCGGCATCTACGGGAATTCGGCCGGGGGACAGAACGCCCTCGGCGGCCTGCTCTTCCAGCCCGACTTCTACAAGGCCGGCGTCGCCTCGTGCGGCTGCCACGACAACCGCATGGACAAAATGTGGTGGAACGAGCAGTGGATGGGCTGGCCGCTCGGCCCCGAATACGCCGCGTCGTCGAACGTCGACAACGCCGGGCGCCTCAAAGGCCAGCTCCTGCTCATCGTCGGCGAGATGGACACCAACGTCGACCCCGCCTCGACCATGCAGGTCGTCAACGCCCTGATCAAGGCCGATAAGGTCTTCGACCTCCTGGTCATCCCCGGCGCCGGGCACGGCATGGGCGGGGCCTATGGCGAGCGCAAGATGTTCGATTTCTTCGTCCGCTACCTGCAAGGCGCGAACCCTCCCGAGTGGAACAGGGCCCCGGCGACGGCGATCAAATAAGTCCGGGGAGCGGCGCGTTAGAGCGTTCATCATCCGTTCATGCGTGTGGCGCTAGGATGGCCATGAGGAGTTGGAAATGATATTTCGAAGATCGGCCGCCGGCCTGATCCCCGCCTTGGCGGCGCTCCTCATCGTCTCCGTGTCCGGGCCGGCTTCCGCCCAGACGAGCAGTCCCGACAAGATCCAAGCCCTGCGGATCGAATCTCCCATCAAGCTCGACGGGATCCTGGACGAGAAGGCTTGGGCCACGGCGTCCCATATCTCGAATTTCACCCAGCGCGAGCTCGTCGAGAACGCGCCGGCCACGGAAAGGACCGAGGTCGCCGTGGTCTACAACGGCCGTGACCTGTACATCGGCGTCTGGTGCTTTGATTCCCAGGCGGACCAGATCGTCGCCCAGAAAATGAAATGGGATTTCGATTACGGGACCGACGACAATTTCGAGGTCGTCATCGATACCTACGGCGACAGAAGGAACGCCTACTTTTTCGCCGTCAATCCCAACGCCTCCCAGGCAGACTCGCTCATCAGGGACAACGGGCGGACTACGAGTTCCGACTGGAACGGCGTTTGGTACGTCGCGGCGACGAAAACCGACAAGGGCTGGTTTGCCGAGATCAGGATCCCGTTCTCGACGCTGAAGTTCCGCGCCGCGGCCGCGCAAACCTGGGGCATCAACTTCGAGCGGAACATCCGCCACAAACGGGAGCAGGTCCGGTGGCAGGGCTGGTCGCGGGACTCGAGCCTCGGGCAGATCAGCCGGGCCGGGACCCTCGAAGGCCTGAGCGACCTCGCCCGGATGGGGATATTCGAATTCCGGCCCTACGCCGTCGCCGGAGCCGAGAAAGAGCGGGCCCTTCCGGCCGTCAAACGGGCCGACCTCGGGCTCGACTTCAGCTACCTCGTCAACCCGACCGTCAAGATGGATTTCACCGTCAACCCCGACTTCGCCCAGATCGAATCGGACCAGATGATCGTCAACCTGACCCGTTTTTCCATCTCCTATCCGGAAAAGCGCCAATTTTTCCTCGAATCGCAGAGCTTCTTCGATTTTTCCCTCGGCCGGGCCAAGCCGTTCTACAGCCGGAGGATCGGCATCTCCCAGGGCCAGGAAACGCCGATCCTGGGCGGAACCCGGTTCCTGGGCAAGATGGGAGGCACGACACTTGGGGCCATGGTCCTGCAGACGAGCCGGACGGATTTCGCGAATTCGACGAACTTCTCGCTCGTCCGCTTGAAACAGGACCTCGGCGAGGAATCCTCGGTCGGCCTGCTGGCCATCGGTTCGGTCCAGTCCGGGCACTTCAACGGGACCGGCGGGTTCGACGCCCTGTATTCGACCTCCAAACTCTTCGGGGACAAGAACTTCCAACTCGGCGGCGCTTTTGCCGCGACCTACACTTCGGGCCGGGAGGACGCGAGCGGAAGCGCCCACCGTCTTTTCGTCAACTTCCCGAACGACCTTGTCGACTTCAGCGGCTCTTGGGAACGTGCGGGCCTGGGCTTCAACCCCGAAGTGGGCTTCCTGAGCCGGACGAGCTACCAACTCTTCGATACGGAGCTGTCGATCAGTCCCAGGCCGAAGTTCCTGCCCTGGGTCAAGCAGATGGAATTCAAGCCCCTCGAGCTCAGCTATTATATCGACGATATCACCCACGAGATGCAATCGGTCTACATGGAATTCCGGCCCCTCGGGCTGTCCCTGAAAAGCGGGGATTCCTTTGAATTCAACATCCAGCGCAATGCCGAGAACCTGACCGAGGATTTCGAGATCCGGGACGGCTTCCTCATTCCGGCCGGCCGCTACTGGACGAACCGCGGCGAGTTCCAGGTGGAGACGTTCGATGGCCGTCCGGTGGTCGGAGCGTTCGGTGTCAACTGGGGAAAGTTTTACGACGGTTCGAGCACCGAATGGGAAGCGGACTTGGCCTGGAAACCGAGCCGGCATTTCAGCGCGAGCGCAAGCTACCAGCGGACCGATATCCGCCTGCCCGCGGGCGCGTTCGCCGTCGATGAGGTCATCGGCCGGTTGAATATTTCCCTCACTCCCCGTTTGTACGGCTCCGTTTTCGGGCAATGGAACAACGACGACGACGAGGTCCTCTTCAATTTCCGCGTCACCTGGATCCCCAAGCCCGGGGCCGTCTTTTATTTCGTCTTCAACGAGTTCGGCGACACCCTGGACCCGCGCGCCTGGAGGATGAATAAGACCGTGGCCATGGTCAAGTTCGTCTGGTACTTCGACACGAAATAACTCGGCCCGGTGGGGCCCGATGAGGAATAGATGCTCTAGGGAAGAGCAAGAAACGATATGCGTAAGAAAGGAGTTCAATCATGAAAAGCTTCGTTAAGGTCTTCGGGATCGTTCTTGTCCTGGCCCTGCTTGTCCCGGTCATCGGGTCGGCGCAGGATAAGGAGCAGAACGAGGGGAACGTCGTGAGCGACGCCAAGAAACTGGCCGGCGAGGCGAAGATCACCCTGGCCGCCGCGTTGGACAAGGCCCTCAAAGCCGCTCCCGGGATCGCGCTCAAAGCCGAGCTGGAGCAGGAAGAGAATGCGCTCATTTTCACCTTCGATATCCTGCCCAAGCTCACAAGCCAAGAGATCACGGAGATCCACGTCAACGCCAAGACCGGCGCCGTTATGAAGAGCAACGAAGAGGAAGAAGAGGACGAGGAGGGTGAGGAAGGCGAAAAAGGCGAGAAGGCCGAGGGCGGCGAGGCGGCCGAAGGCGCCGCGGAACCGACCATCGCGGATATGCAGGCCATGGCCAAGGCGGCCAAAGTGACGATGGCCGTGGCCCTGCAGACGGCCCTTAAGGCCGCCCCCGGGACGGTCATCGTCGTCGAGCTCGAGAACGAGGACGACGCGCTCATTTTTAGTTTCGATATCCTGCCGTCCCCGGACGCGACAGAGCTCAAGGAGATCCACGTCGACGCCAAGACCGGGGCCGTCATCAAGACCGAAATAGAAAAATAGTAGATTCCATAGGATCGAACCGAGGCGGAGTTAAATGCGGCTCAGGAAATCCGAGCGGTTTCCGTCGCCCCGGCCCGGCTGGCCGGCCCCGGCCTCCGGACTCGGGGGCCGCGAACCTCCGGGCTATTCGGACTGGCCGGGAGGGCGGAGATTCTATAATAGGGGGCAGAAGGCCCTGTTCGAGGAGGCGAGCCGCCTAACCGGACGTTTCCCGCGGGCCGGCTCGCGGTTGCTCGAGTCGACCGTACGGCCCCTGGTTGCCGGTCCTTGGCTGTCCGTGCTTCTCGCCCTGCGCAACCGGCGGGTCGTGCGGGCTTTGGAGTCCTTCCGCAGTTTCCTCGTCGTTCCCGACATCCATATCGGCGATGCGGTGATGTCCCAATCGGCCCTGACCGCCCTCCGTGACTTTTTCCCCGAAGCCCGCGTGGACTATGTCGTCGATCGAACGGCTTTTCCCCTGATCGAAGGCAACGCCGAGGCGACGCGGGTGCTGCCGTTCTTCACCAACGGGTCCTTTCCGTCGGCGGCCGACCTCTCCGCCCTGAGGAACCTGATCCGGGACGAACGCTATGACCTCATCCTCAATTTTTGCCCCTATATCAATGACAGGGACATCGGGCTCCCTGGGACCGGGCTGATAGACGTCATGTCGCATGCGCCAACCTTCGTCAGGAACGAGCGTCGGCCCGCCGTGATCAATCACTTCGCCTTCCAATCCCATCGTTTCACCATCGATTTGCTTTCCCTGGTCGCCCGGCCCCGGCGTCGGCCGGCGTTCAAGGGACTTGAAGTGAGGGTCGGCGACACGGCCGTGGAAGAGGCCCGGCGGTTCGCCGCGGCGGCGGGCCTGCCGGCCGGGATCCCGGTCGTCATGCTCAATCCGGACGCCGCCTCCCCGTTCACCCGCGTCCCCGACGAAAAACTGGACCGTCTGCTGGCGGCCGTCGCTCGGCTGGATGTCGCGATCCTCGTGGGCGCGGGGCATACCGAGGCCGGCATCGGGGAGCGCATCATCGCGACCCTGCCGTCTTCCCTCCGGTCGAAGGTGGTCCTCGTCCCGGCCAGCCTGAGTCTCGAGGCCTATACGGCCCTCATCGACCTCTGCGACGTTTTCGTGACGGGGGATACGGGTTCCATGCACCTGGCCGCCGCCCGGAGGTCGTCCCCGTCGGGGCGGCACGAATTCCGAAACCGGACCGCCGTCTCCGGAAAGGGCCGGCCCCGGAAGACCTCATCGCCAAGAACGGTTTGATGCCGCGACGGAATGTCTAAAGCCGCTGTCTTTCTCGACCGGGACGGGGTGATCAACAGGGATCGTCCGGACTACGTGAAATCCTGGGAGGAATTTGAGTTCCTGCCGGGCGCCCTGGAAGCGTTCCGCGTGCTGGCGGCGGGCCCGCATAAGGTCGTCGTCATTAGCAACCAGTCCTCGATCGGACGCGGTCTTGTGAGCCGGGAGACCGTGGACGAGATCCACGCCCGCATGACAGAAGCCGTCCGCCGGAGCGGCGGCCGCATCGACGCCATTTACTATTGCCCTCACCGTCCCGACGAGAATTGCCCTTGCCGCAAGCCCCAACCCGGCCTGATCTTGAAGGCCGCCCGCGAGCTCGACATCGACCTCACCGGCTCGTGGCTCGTCGGCGATGACCTGAGGGATCTGGAGGCCGCCGTGGCGGCGGGGGTCCGGCCTGTCCTTGTGCGGACCGGTCACGGGAGGGATCTTGCCGAAACCCGGCTGGCCCGATTGTCCTACCCCGTCGATGTCTTCGAAGATCTTCTTGAATTTGCCTTGGCTGCTGTAACTTAAAGCCTCGAGCCCTCTTTGTGCTAGAATATCCCCGACTCGCGCGCCCGTAGCTCAGCTGGATAGAGCGTCGGACTTCGAATCCAAACAGAGATTTATCGGGGTTCCCCTGGAAATCGCTTCCATATGGGGGAAATGGCATTTTTCTTTTTAGCACCGTTTATCAGAATTAGGCGGGATTAAGCAATTTCTGTGACATGGGTGTGACACGGGCGGGGTGGTCTGCCTTTTCCTTGGAGAGAACTGAGGACTCATCCTGCCCATGCACTGTCGTCAAGAGCACGAGGAGGGCGAAGCCGCCGCTGTATCAAATCTTTACCGCGGTCACCCTCTAGTCTTTCGTGATCTCAAGGAGCGGGAGTCTATCGCCTTTTAGCCGGGTCGAGAGGATTTCATATCTCGGCATGCTCTTTGAATGCCGGTCGCTGTGGCTTTTCGTGGTTATTGACAGTGCCGCGCGGCCGGCGATCATGATGGCGGCCAGGGGCGCGAGCCCGATCAGGATCAAGACGCGGCTTAGGCACAAGCGGGTCAGCTCGTCAGAGAGGTACTTCGAGCAGGTCAGGTTTTCGGACATGGGGAAGAAGTTGAAGGGGATTTTCGGGGATATTCTGTAAGAAACGACGCTTTCGATATACGCGGATACAGCGAAGGTCATGCCTGAACGTGTTTTGCGGCGAGCCGAGAGATGCTTTTTGTAATCGGGCAAGGTCGACGGTATTGACGAGCGACCGCAAGAACGAACACAATATTCCTTGATTTCTAGACATTACCTGGGAACACGATCATCGCCGGTTCCGGTTCTTCCTCATATATCAGCGGATTGGTCTTAAGAAAGCGCGCGCTGTTCATTCTCAGAAGAACCCAGGATATTGCCGAAAGGACAAAGAAGACCCAAAAATAGCTGGGTTTCCTAAGGAGCCCCATTTCGATATTGGAAAGAACGGCCAAAAGCGCAATAAACCCAAGCAAATAAGGGATCCCTCGGGTTTGGAGCTTTAGCTTGCCCGGCACGTTCGTACAAGCAAAGGGGATTTTTCTGAATCGGTAAAAAAAAGCTTCGATACCAACAGACGAAACCGTCAATCCAAAAATCGCATGGTTGAATGCCGACCGCCAATCCCGCCAAAGTATGAGATGCGAAAGGAACACGAGGGCGGATAGGGGAAGGAACCATTTGAAGAATATCGCCTTCTTGAGGCCTGAGATATATCTGATCCGGCGGATGGTTTCAGTGACCTGGAACACCCATCGAGCTTCCGGCGCTGCGGGAATATCGGCGACGGCCCGGAGTCCTGCAAGCAGGACTATGGATAAAATAAGGGGTTGGGCCAGGAGCATCGCGTTCTCTGGAACCAGCATCCGGAAGCTCTGTCGGTTGACGATGACGAATAATAGGATGAAGCTGGCCGCGACGGCTACATAGTTTGTCAGAGTCATGAGATGTTTCGGGCTTGCCCGGATCGTCTTTGAAAAGAAACTGGCAACGGCCCTTTCCTCCGGGCTCCACAGGATCGCATTTTGAAGTGTTTCCGCGACGTGTTCCCGCAGCCAGAAAAGCTTCGGCCGGCCCCCTTTCTTTGCTTCGAGGGTTTTCAGGGTGTGCCGGCAATAGCTGAGGCCGCTAGCCAAGATAAAGGCCGCCAGGGAGATAAGAAGGGCCAGTCCGGCCATTTTCGCCTGAATCACGAAAAGGGGGTCATGGGTGCCCAGGAGGACTTCATAAAGGCCCGAAAACCAAAGCGGCGGGAAAAGGAAGATGAAGGGCGCCTCCTTGTCCTTGAGCCCCGCCAGCGAGTTGAATGAGCTGCCCAGAAGTGATGGTTGAATGATGAGGGCCATTAGGGTAAAAACGAGCGCGGCGATTAGGACCAAACGCACCAGGGGGGAAATCCTCAAGTAGATCTTGTACGGCAGACCGGCCATCAAAAAAACCTGGAGGAAGATACAAGCGAAGAAAACGCAAAAACAGGCAGCGAATGAGCTCAGGATATGGGCGACGACATAGCGGACCGCGAAGCCGAGGCTTTTCGATCTCCAGTCTGCCAAATAGGAAGCAAAAATGAAAGAAGATACGGAGTTCATGGCAATGGAGAAGAGCCCAACGAACATGATCAGCGAGGCCAACTTGGCGCAGAATAGCGTCCTGAGCCGGATGGGCAGAGGCCTCAGGCTGATAAAATCTCGGCGGTCGAGGAAGAGCACATCCCATTCAAGAACGGTGATAATGCCGAACAGTACCATCATGAGCGTGAAGATGTACGTTTTCTCTTGCCAGGATTGATTGTTGTCCGGAAGAAAAAGGTAGTTTTCTGCGAGCAGATGCGAGCTCCAGCCGATAAAGATCGCCAGGATAGCGAGGAGCGCGATGAGGCGCTCTTTCATCTGGTCCTCGAAGTCCACGATATCATTCCGGAAAAGCCGTCTGAAAAAGTGTCTTGTCAGGATCCCGAGTTGATCGAATTCCTCCCGCATTTTGTGCGTGCGGGATGATGTGGCGGCCGCCAAAGTCAGTCGCTCCCCTTCATCGTATCTACGATTCGCTCTGCTGCCAGACCGGTATCCTCATGGACAACAAGCTGACTAAAAATTTCGGTCAGCGATGGGAGATTCATGAGGGAACGCAGGTTCCCGACGGAGTCGTTCGCCACGATGTTCCCCTGGTAAAGGATGATGATCCGTGAGCAAACTTGCTCGGTTACTTCAAGCACGTGGGAGGAATAAATGATGGTTTTATTTTCCCCAGCCAGTTTTTGGATCAGGTCTCGAATTATGAGTCCTGTCGTAACGTCCAAGCCGGAGAGCGGCTCGTCCAAAAGGAGAATATCTGGGTCGTGGAGTAGGGCAGCCGTGATGAGTACTTTCTGCCGCATGCCTTTTGAATAGGATGAAATTGGCCCATACATATCCTGATCGAGGCTGAAGATCTTCATGAACTCAATTATCTTGGTTTTGAGAGCCCGTTCGCGCAAACCGCGTAGCCTTCCTACCATAACCAAATAGTCATACGCGCTGAGATGCGGGTAAATCTCCGATTGTTCTGGAACATAGCCAAGGCGCTTTTTGTACGCGTAGATATCATCCCGAATATCGCGCCCCTCGATGACGATTTCTCCTCCGGTGGGTTCAAGCAGGCCGGCAAGCATCCTGATAGTCGTCGTTTTGCCTGCGCCGTTGGGCCCCAAGTATCCCAATACTTCCCCAGGACTGACTGCGAAGCTTACGTTGTTGACGACAGTAATACCGGAAAACTTCTTAACGATGCCCCGAAGTTCTATCAATTGTTCACTGCCCTATCAAGGAACAAGATTATATCACCTCGGAAATGAGATCTACAAACCACCTATGCCCCGGGCGCTCCCCCTGGCTAGCGCGGGACGCTGAGCGGATGTTGGCCTCACAGAGATAGACGCTGAGGAGGATACGGGATTCTCAGTACAATCAACCGCCTCTCGTTATTCTGGCCCAATATCCGCAAAAGGTTTTCAGGTAGAATTACTTATCTTTCCAGAACATATCCTTTTTGTCGTAATTGTCACTTCGGCGTTTCTCAGGGCATTGGAAACTATTGTTCTCCAACGTAGTTGTCTCGAATGACCTTTTGTCCCCGAAGCCAATTGGAGAGGGATGTTCCTTTCCGCATGCTTTGCATCGGTAATAAACGGGCATGATTAACCTCCAATCCTAAATTCTTCCTTTGCTGAAACTACCAATCTATCAAGATAAGCAAAGTACAAACTTGCCAGCTTTTCAATTGAAAGGTCTTCCATTTTGCTGCCCAAGTGGTTTTCTGGCGGGCGGGGAAAATGAAGACTGGCTACAGCTATATCATATGGGAGTTCTACATAGAGTTTTTCAATTGAACCATCGTGAAGTTGTACCTCCCAACCGCTCCCTCCATATTGATCTCCCATAAAGAAGCCTTTTGCGTTTGGAGGCGGTGGGCCAAAACGCCGCATATCTCGAGACGGCTGAAAATCCCGGATATAAAGTTGTGTGACGTGCTCTAATTTCCCTTCTTTTAGAATTTCACTGCGTAATTCATAAAAATACTTCATCAACGGATCTGACTTCATTTCCTCGACGTACTTGCCATACCATTCTTCGAATGTTGATTCTGTTGACCGGAGGTTTTGTAGGACGTTCGTGACTGCCCGGCCAAATACTATGAGGTTCCTCAATCCAGCTAATTTTCGTTCCGGTGGTCCCTTCGTTAGATCTTCCAATCCGAGTTTCGCGACTCGTAGAGTTTCCCGGACTCTTCCCATAATCTCAATGGTCGTTACGTCCATAAGGATGTCCCCTGCCCTGGTTTCTAATAGCTGATTAGATATCTCATAATCCACCTGCTGAGACTTGTCAATAAGTATTCTCCTTCCTGCCCCTCCCGCGCCACCTTGGGCATTTTCTGCGCCTTCCCCAGCACGAGGGACGGGGGTTGGGAGATCTGGCCGCCTGAGCGGATGTTGGCCTCAGAGAGATAGACACCCGCCAAGCCGCAAGATTCTCAGCAAAGGTAACATCAAGCCATTCTTGGCTGCTACTTGACAGACAGTGTTATAATAGTATTTAGGATACGAAGTCACTGATGCCAGGAAGAAACACGCACAAGGTTGCCGGAGCGCTTGCGGGCGGTGGTTTGGCTCTCGTCAAATCGACTGGACAACCAGTAGCTCATCAAATTACTGAGACCATCGGTGGAGCGGTCGCTGGTTACGGCTTTGGACGTCTGCCCGACATTTTTGAACCGCCGCGCGACCCGAACCATCGGAGTTTTGGTCATTCGGCAACAACCGAAATGATCCTAAGCGCTGTTGGGGTCCGTGAACTAGACGCGTGGCAGTCCTTCTTGCGAACTCATGCCGATCGCCAGGCTGTTCTCGCGATGCGAGCGCAGACAACTACTTCAGAACTCTGGCATTTATTCCTTGAGTTCCTATGCAGGTTGCTCGCAGGTGCGGTCGCAGGCGCGTTTGGCGGCTATGGGTCGCATCTGGCGCTTGACGCATTTACTGCGCAAAGCCTGCCGTTTATTGCTTAGGATACCCACCTTCTCTTGCCCCTTTTCTGCCCCCTATCGCGCCGGTTAGCGAGTTTTCTGCGCTTCCTCGGCCCGAAGGCACGGAGTACGCCCAGGCCATAGCGCTGGCCGTTTTTCTCGCTAGGACTGCAGAAAATAAGGACACTATCCGGGCCGAAATCGCGTCCAGGTTCGGGTACGACCTCAAACGTACGGTAGACGAGATCCGACCGTCATACCGATTCGCCGTGTCTTGCCAGCGGACGGTGCTTGAGGCGATCATCGAGTTCTTGGATTCCACCTCATATGAAGACGCTATCCGGAATGCTGTTTCTCTCGGCGGCGAAAGTGATACGCTGGCCTGTAGCACGGGCGGGATTGCCGAAGCCTTTTATGGATCGGTTTCGTCGGAGATCCGGCAAAAGGTTGGGGAAATCCTCACCGCCGAGCTTTGGAAAATCACAGAAACTTCCTGCACAAAATATACGACCTAGACGCGTGCAGTACTGCCCCAATTCCCCAATATTTTGGTGCCGAAATAGAGCGGGCGTTAAAAAGGCCGGTGCAATTTATCAATCCAAAGTAAGTTCCACTAAACCCTGGCGTCCGACAGAACACTTCCAGCGTTCTATTTGCGGAAATTCCCAATTTCCTCACAGCGTTGGAGTAGAAGACCGAGGAATTCGGTCAGATCGATTACTTCTTCCCAGGATGATCCCGTCACTATATCCTGAGCATGGGCGATTCTATTCCTAAGGTCTTCAATCCCCCCGAGCCGTTGTTTTGTAGTTTTGTCTAGGATTGCGAGTTTTCTACAAAGTTCCGCGGAGCGAACAACTAAATGAACCTTGTCGCAGAATTGTATGCAGTCCAAAAGACTAATCGCCTCATTCCTCCTCTGGCGCTTGGCCAGTAATGTTCGTGCAATATCGAGCCGATCACACCAGATGTATTGTTGCCAGGCGTCGCGTTCATAAAAGGATTCGATGAGCCTCTGCATATTCATTTCCAGAAGTGTAGTAAGGCCGAACAACAACATTCTCACCGGGGCTTTTTGAAGATCCGCCCTCGTCACTATTGATGTAACGTGATTTTTCTCGAGAACAAAAATCCAGTTATTCTCTTTCATGATTGGCAAGATATCTATCAAGGGGGTGGAGTTTGCGATAAGTTGAGATGGGTGGAAGATATTCTGATATTCTTTGCAGTGGCCGGCTCCTAGATTCGTTTTCTCCACATATCCCGAAACCTGGTTTTTTTCGTTAACGCCCAAAACGTCAAAATCCGCCGTATCCATGCTTTTTCGGACTTTTAGTGCATCGTCCATTGGGCTACAACATACGAGTTTTTCAGAGATAGTATTGACCGAGATGCTGTTCTCGAACATGTCCCGAAAGTCGCGGGAACTAGATTTGAAGTACTTCATGAGTTTTGCTCCTTCCTATCCCCTATACGCCTATCGAAAGTTACATTTATCAAGCCGTTATGTCAATAACGTGATTAGCATGACTTATGAAAGAATGAGACAAAGTTCTGAATAAGTTCAGATACACGAGAAACACCTCGGGTAATATGGTGGCACCATGTATCTACAGGCATCAACGAGCTACGGAGTGGTCTGGCCAAGAGCAGAAAATCGCAATAACCCTGCAGGCCTGCCGTTCGCTCACCCAATAGGCTTCCTCTAGAGCGATCACCCGCTCCCGCATCTGGCCTGGCTTAAGAATATTTTTGAGAAGACATCCTGCAACATCTGCTTGTCGAGCGTCAGGTCCGCCGCCAGGCGCTTGAGCTGCCGGTTCTCCTCCTCAAGCTGCCTCAGGCGGCGGAGCTCCGAAACGCCAAGCCCCCCGTACTTCTTCTTCCAACGGAAAAACGTCTGCTCCGAGATCCCCATCTTGCGGCAGACCTCGGCCACACGCGTCCCCGACTCAGCCTGCCGCAGAGCAAAGGCGATCTGCTATCCCCCATAAGTTGACAATATAAGAATTCTTCCATAGAATCCGTAAAACATGTCGTTAAAATACAAATTCAATAACCCGTTCTTCTGAATTTAGGAGAACTCATCATGACGCAATTAGCACGGAACCGACTTAGCGTTGTATTCTTTTTCTTGATGACCGGATTCTTTTTGCGTGTTCTTTTTTCCGCTCCCTCTCAGTCGGTCGCCCCAGATTTGTACAGCCAGCTCACGTTTCGTTTTATTGGTCCGCAGGGTAACCGCATCATAGCCGTGATCGGCGAACCGGGGAATCCGAATGTCTGCTATGCGGGAGCTGCGTCTGGTGGCATATTCAAGTCCATCGACGGTGGCATTTCTTGGGATCCCATTTTCGATGATCAGACCGTTTCATCCATCGGTTCCCTGGCCATGGCTCCATCGGATCCTAACATCCTCTGGGTAGGGACGGGAGAGACCTTCATCCGCAGCAACATATCGCAGGGAATGGGCATCTACAAATCTACGGATGCTGGCAAGACTTGGACTTGCATGGGTCTTGAGAAGACCGGTCGAATTGGTCGGGTAGTCATCGATCCACGAGATCCCGACCGGGTTCTAGCGTCAGCGATGGGACACTGCTACGGTCCTCAGCAAGAACGGGGAGTCTATCGCACAATAGATGGGGGGCGGACTTGGGAGAGAGTTCTTTTTGTTGACGAGAATACGGGATGTTCTGACCTAGTCATAGACCCAAATAATCCTAGCATCCTCTTCGCGGGTATGTGGACGATGTCGATCAAGAGCTGGGGGAGATGGAGCGGAGGCCCCGGGGGGGGGATATACACATCCCGGGATGGGGGCTCGACCTGGAGGCGTCTTGTGGGGAATGGGCTTCCCCCCTCGCCCGTGGGCAAGATCGGCTTAGCCATGTCGCGTTCGGATTCGAGTCGAATCTATGCTTTGATCGAGACGAACGATGGAGTACTTTGGCGGTCGGATGACGGAGGAGAGAACTGGATGCTCGCAAGTCAGGATCGCGCGTTGACCGAAAGACCCCATTACTATTCCCGATGTGCGGTGGCGCCTGACAACAGCAATGAGATCTATTTTGCTGCCACCCGCATGAGTGTATCACTGAACGGCGGGGAGTCTTCCCGTGTCCTTCAGAGCTCGGGAGTCGGGATGGATAACCACGACATCTGGATCGATCCCTTGAATCCTGATCGAATCATGGTTGGAAACGACAATCCTGGCGTCAGCATCTCTACCAATCGGGGAAAGACTTGGGCCAGGCTTAGGCTTCCTACAGCCCAGATGTACCATGTCCACGTGGATAATCAAGTTCCCTATAATGTTTATGGAAATAGGCAAGATGGGCCCTCCACGCGGGGTCCGAGTAACAGCTTGATCGGGACCTCGATCCCGTCCGCCTTATGGAATCAGGTCGGGGGAAACGAAAACGGTTTTGCCATTCCGGACCCCGTGGATCACAATATCGTTTGGGCCAGTGGCTACTCTGGCAAGGTCGACCATTTTGACCTCGAAACCCACCAAGCCCGCTCGGTCGATCCTTATGTTGACGGGCCGCTCGGCAAAGCGGCTGCCGATGCGAAGTACCGTTTTCAATGGACGTTTCCCCTCGCAATATCCCCTCATGATCATAATGTCATCTATGCGGGAAGCCAGCATGTGCACATGACAACAGATGGCGGGAATACCTGGAAGGTCATCAGTCCTGACCTATCCACGAATGATAAGAGCAAGCAGAAACGAGAAGGAGGCATCACGAGCGATGACGCCACCCCCACCTATTACTGTTGCCTATTCGCAATCGCTGAATCCCCCGTCCAGAAGGGTCTGATTTGGGCCGGCACGAATGACGGGCTCCTGCACGTCACCCGAGATGCAGGAGTTACATGGACCAATGTCTCTTCGAACATCACAGGACTCCTTCCATGGGGGACCGTGAGCAACATCGAGCCTTCCCGTTACGATGCTGGCACGTGCTATTTTACTATGGACTATCATCAGGTTGACAACCGTAACCCTTATGTCTTTAAGACCACGGACTTCGGGAAGAGTTGGACTCTGATCAGCAAGGGGGTTCCAAAGGGCGATTTAAGCTATGCGCATTGCGTTCGCGAGGACCCCGTCAGGAAGGGCCTGCTTTATTTGGGGACAGAGAACGCCCTATATTTCACAATCGATGACGGTGCGACGTGGCTCCTTCTCCAAAACAACCTTCCCCATACTCCAGTCTACTGGCTCGTAGTCCAGGATCATTTCAATGATCTCGTCGTGGCCACATATGGACGAGGGTTTTGGATCGCGGATGATATCACTCCTCTTCAGCAGTTGACCCCCGGGATTCTCGACTCTTCCGTCCACTTCTTTATTCCGCGTCCCGCCTACCGTTTTCGGACTATCGCCGTCCCGATGATTAATGAAAATGACCAATGCGTCGGACAGAATCCTCCTTATGGCGCCTCACTCAGCTATTATTTAAAGTCCGTTCCCAAGGGGAATATTAGGATCAGCATACTGGGCGACCAGGGTCAGATTATCCGGACCCTTCAAGGGACCAATAAGGTAGGTATCAACCGCATCTGGTGGGACCTGAGATACGAGTCCGCGCAGGAAGCTCGGTTGCTTACAAGCCCTATCGGTCTCCCTTGGATTGGACTCGGTCAACAAGGGTGGAGGCGCTTTCCTCAGGACAGAGTTAGTGGGCCGCTTGTCGCGCCGGGCACCTACCTGGCCAGACTCTCGGTTGGCGGACAGGAATTCACCCAGAAACTGGAAGTGAAAAAGGACCCGAACTCAGGAGGATCTGAAGAAGATATAAGTGCTCAAGTAAAAATGCTCCTGAAGATCAGGGAGAGCGTCAACTCGCTTGTGGGCATGATAAATCAGATTGAGTGGATCAGAAAACAGCTCGGGGACTTGACTACTGTTCTCAATAAAGAGGGAGATACCTACGCCAAGGTCAGCAAGGCGGGCGAGGAATTTGCGAATAAATTGATGGCCTTTGAAGAGAATCTCTTCCGCATGCGGGCGCAGGGAGGTAATGCGGTCCAGGATAGCCTCCGATGGCCGAGCAAATTCTACGACCAGATCATCCGGCTTGCCTCTGACGTCGCCCAATCCAATTCTGCGCCGCCGACCGTTCCGCAGATAGGAGCTCTAGAACGATATTCGGAGATCCTCAGGTCCTATCAGAGCGAATTGAGGGAGCTGATAGAAAAAGATCTGGAGGCATTCAATATGCTGCTAAAGGAACAAAATGTACCTGGAATAATAGTGTTAAAAACAAACTGATCCCATGTGCTTTTATTCCTCCGACTCTTCATAACATTCGACGATAGAGGATTCACGATATGATACAATCAGGAAATTTTGGCTTCTTAGCTATCATCCCAGTTGCGCTGGCCGTGATTTTGGCCTTCATCACGAAAGATGCCATTATCGCGTTGCTGATCGCATGCATCGTCGGCTTGATGATCGCTGGCGGTGGGCCCGCCGAGTCGTTCAGCCTTATGGGTGCGCTAAAAGGCATCACGAACTTGCCCAAGTTGCTGGAGAAAACCTTGGGGAACCAGGATTTCGTCTGGGTGCTATTGATAGAAGTCTTTATTGGCGTCCTAATAGCTTTCCTTAGAAAAACCGGTTCTAGCCAAGAATTTGAAAGAAGAATGAGCACCCGGATCAAAACAAGAAAGAAAGCACAAATTTCAACCTGGCTGTTTACTCTCATTATCTTCAGTGATTATTTTACGCCGCTATTTGTGGGTGCGATCTTCCGGGGAATTACTGATAAGGCCAGAGTTTCGAGAGAAAAGCTCTCCTATATCCTTGATTCATGTTCTGCTCCCAAAAGTGTTTTGCTGCCCTTTACCGGATGGGCAGTCTATACGTCCAGCCTGCTGGTTGGATATGGCCCTATCACCGACCGAACGATAGCGTTAGGTCTCTATATCAAGGCAATTCCGTTAGATTTCTATGCTATATTTGCCCTCTTCTTGGTGCCGTTGATTGCATTAGGCGTTGTACCTGAATTCGGGCCTATGAAAAGAGCCGAGAAACGGGCTTATCTTGAGGGCAAGCCAATCCGCGATGGAGCGATACCTTTGATGTCCAAGGAGCTAGCTGACATCTCAAAGGCTGACCAGATCATAAAGCCAAAGATTATCATGAATTTTATAGTTCCTCTGTTGATCGTCTTTGTTGTGGCGATCGGCACTATGATCATAACAGGAACTCCAAAGACGCTTGAAGCCTTCATGATCTCTTCGTTCTTTTTGGGGGCTGCCTTGTTCCTTGAGAGAGTCCCAATAAGAGACATCATGGAAACGGTCTTGGGAGGAATCAAAGGAGTTATGCCCGCCGTTATCATTCTTGCTTTAGCTTTTGCCATCAATTCCATTAGCAAAGATCTGGGGACGGCGACTTATGTGATTGAAATTACGAAAAGATGGCTCACCCCATCTCTACTGCCGCTTTTAACTTTTGCGATCGCTGCCTTGATATCTTTTGCCACAGGCACTTCATGGGGGACATTCGCTATTGTGATCCCCATATCGATCCCTCTCGCGTTTCAGTTCACGGGGGGGAAGATAGCACTGTTGGTGATATTAACTCTTTCTGCCATATGTGGCGGGAGTGTCTTTGGAGACCATTGTTCTCCAGTATCAGATACAACCATCTTGGCTTCGCTAGGTTCTGCGTGTGATCATATCGATCACGTCAGAACACAGATCCCCTATGCCTTCCTTGCCGCTGTGGTCGCCGCGGCTGTTTATCTTGCCATAGGGGTTTTTTAGTCCCGAAAATCGTAACGCGGAATCCCGCCACAATCGCCCACGCGGCTGTTGTTCCCTGGGCCGGGAGGAGTGCGTTCGATGCCGTCGAAATTATGAACGTTGCCACCAATTACGCACGCGAGCACCTTCCCTTATCCCATCGCCTCCACTATATCGTCCTCGAAGGCGGCGAGGCGCCCAACGTCGTACCCGACAAAGTTAGCGTCTGGTACTACGTCAGGAACACAGATAAGCTGGTCGAAGACATGTACAAACGGGTCATCGACTGTACCAAGGCCGGAGCCATGGCCGCTGGGGTCGAGCTCGCCTCGATCCAGGTGCTCGGTGCTGTCCATCAGCGTCATATGAATAATGCTACGGCTGAACTCTTCCAGAAGAATGTCGAGCTCGTCGACATGCCCGCCTGGAACGACGAGGAGCAGGCCTTCGTAAAGGCCCTCTAGAAAGAACTCGGAGTCGAAGAGAAGGGCATGCCGTCCGAGGTAAATAAGCTCGAAGCTCAGGGTGGCCCGCTGGTCCGCGGAGGATCTTCCGACGGCGGCGATGTAACCTTGATAGCGCATACTGCGTCGATTCGCTTCCCCAGCGCAGTCCCAGGAGTAATTGACCATCACTGGTCAAATGTTACTTGCTTCTACGGTCCGATTGCCTGGAAGGGCCTTACATCGATCTCCTTACAAAATCCGAGGAACTGACTAAGTTGAAAAGAGAATTCGAAGCATATTCCAGGACACACCCCTACAAGTCGTTCTTGCCAACCGACGCTGTGCCCCCGAACGACTTGAATAAGGAGCGGATGGAAAGGTACCGAGCGGTCTTGGAGAACGCCTTCGACCGAAAATAACGAAATAAAAAGTCAGTTCTAGGTCCAGACACAGTGCTTTAATAGGCAATGACAATTGCAGGAGAACTTAGGGGGTGGCGTAGGGACTCAATTTATATTAGCGCCTGGAAGCGGCGATCGCCCCTGAAAGAAGCAAGAGAACGGTCGTAGCCGATGCGACAAGGAGGTCGCTAGAAGGGGCCGTCGAGTCATGTGGAGCAGAATCCATTCGGCTCTCAGAAAGACAATCTTGCTGGTTCGGAACTTAATCCCAGCCGGTGAAGGCGAGATATCTTGGGGGGGGAGAGGCGGCCCAGCGGACATGCTCCTAGTCTGGCACGATTCTTGAGTCCCAAGGCAACGGAGGCGCTCCTTGGTGTGATTATGATCGTCCCATGCGGGCTATTCGATTGCCTGTCTAAGGATGGTCATTTTGGATCGCACGTTGGCCAGCGCCAAGATCTGATCTAACATAAGGAGGGCGATATGAAGCCTCTGAAGCGAGTTTTGATCGTAGCGTTCGTTGTCTTGGGCGGCATTCTTGCGTACGCCCAGGAGGTCACCTTTTAGGCAGACTTTCCATTCGTGGCCGGTGACCAGGCTTATACGGCCGGCAAATATGCTGTTGAAATATTGCCAAACAACAAAATCAAAATATCTGGAGGCGGCAAAGATGCGGCCATGATAGTGCTTACCAGGGTAGGGCGGCAAAATCCGGTAGAAGACCTTGAGTTGGTTTTTGACAAGGTCGGCGATAAATATTTATTATCTGAGGTATGGTATCTGGGGGAGGATGGTTATCTAGTCCTGGCGACCGAGCAAGCCCACGGCCAGGTAATCTTTCATGGGGTGAAACCTAAAAAAATGACTTGTTAAAATTGGCGTTATCTTCTGGCCGGGTTGGAGCCTAACTGCTCTTTCGGGATATCCTTGGAGCGTTAATGTTCCTGAAAGGGCCAGCCACTAGCCTTCCGGGGGAATCGTTAGCTAATAACAGCCCGGTTGAGATGGGTCAAACGATCAGACGCTCTTCCTCGAAGTGAACACCAAGCTTCTCCAGCTCTTCGAGGATAGGGCCATAGACCTCAGTGTGGACCGGCACCTGGATGCCGGTCATGCGAATCTTCCCCTCGAGAATGAGACGGGCACCGATGCCGGCGGGCAGGCCGACCATGCGCGCCATGGACGAGTCGCCTCCCGGAACTCCGTAATCGATGAGCGTCGAGAGGATCCGTTCTTTCCGCCCCGACGATGTCTGTATCAGGAACTCGTGCTGGAGGACAATCATGTCCCTCTCTCCCTCCGCGTAGTGGAGCTTCTCGATCATGAGGGAAACCAGGTTGTCGAGAATCGAGCCTTTTTCGAAAGGAAGCCGCTTCGGCTCGAAAAGTCCCAGCCAGTCTAGCCGGGAGATGATGGCCGAGTTTGGCTCGAGACCGAGCCGGATAGCGACCGCCTCCCGGGCATCCATGCGTGCTGCCGCCTGGGAGAGCTCATTCATGAGGTCGAGGAATGTAAAGCCCGAACGGTCTTTCGGGGCGTCGTCGAGTAGGCCTAATTCCACCATCTTCTTTAGGGTCTCGCACCAGCCAGGATATCGGAGCGTCCCCCGCAGGATGGAAAGAGCCTCTGGGATTCCATATGTTTCCCGATAGGAGACGGAATCGCGGTTGGGATAACCCTCGAAATCGAGACCAGCGATAACGATATGCTCGGGGTCGGCGAAGAGGTCGGCGGCTGGGATGGACAAGATCCGGCCCTCCTTCAAAAATCGGGCTGCGCTCTTTGACGCCAGGAGGACTCCCCGCGGACTCCAGGAGAACTTGTAACCAAAGGGATTCGTGTCGGCTTCGGGCGCCGGCAGCCCACCGCACCAGGAAGTGAAGCTGAGGACCCGGCCTCTGGCGTTATGGACCTCGTGGATGATGCGCATGGCTTCCATGTGGTCGATGCCCGGATCAAGGCCTAGCTCGTTCAGGATTATAACGCCCTTATCCTTGGCCCGGGCATCGAGATCTCTCATCGCCGGGCCGACGTAGGAGGCTGTCACCATGTGTTTGCCTTGTTCGATGGCAAGGTCGGCAACGACGCGGTGAAAGGTGTTAGGAACCATGCTTACGACGAGATCGGACCGGCCGATGGCGGCCGAAAGCACGGTTCTGTCCGCGATGTCGAACGTATCAGCGCGTCCCCGCGGATGAATCCCTATGAGCTTCGCGGCCCGGTCAGCCTCGACGTCAGCGACGACTACCAAAAAATCAGGCTGACCGAGAAGATATTCCACGAGAGGCCTTGCGACGAGCCCAGCGCCAAGGACAAGAACCTTTTTCATGGAATTTTTTCTCCCTTGTTGTTGCGTTCTTCAGTTGATGAACTAGCCCTGAAGCCAAACTAACGGAAAAGAAAAAAACAGGGAGCGACGGCTCCCCCTGCTGCGTTTGTTCGAAGCTTTATAAACGACAAGCCCTCGCTTCACACTTATCATTCGAAGAGATCTATAACAGTTATGCTGATGTGTGTCAAGGGTCTGGTCTTCTCTGTCAAATCAGGCAGCCCTATGAAGACCACCTGCCTTTGTTTTTGAAAGAAGGAAATTGGTTTCAATTTGGAGGACTCTCGAACTTCAAGACCTTAATGGAGAACTCGAGACCCACATTTGCCCATGTCCCGTGAGTTATATGAAGTACGCTTTGGCCTAACTAGGGCAGGGGACAAACGGAATAGGCGGCAATAATGCACTATCCCTGAGTGGCAGAAGTGACGTTCGTCTTCGAAAATATCGCCTGATCGTGGGCATCTTAGCGGCATGGATCGACGTGTCCATGCTCTTCGTATATAATACCGGTATGAGAGATTTGGACTATCGCAAGGGTCACTCCGTCCATTCCCCATTTCCGTACACGGTTGGTCTAGCCATTAAGCACTCGATTATCGGATTCCTGCTCGTTATCCTCATTATTCTCCTCGCTCCACAAGCCGCGCCAGCTGAGCAGACGGGCCAGAAGCCGAAACTACCTGAATTTTATAGAGAGTGGCTCGACGAGGACGTCGTTTACATCATCACCCCGGTCGAGCGCGAGGTCTTCCTCAAGCTCCAGGGCGACCGGGAACGCGACATGTTCATCGAGGCTTTCTGGAAGCAGCGCGACCCGATCCCGGAAACGCCGAAGAACGAGTTCAAGACCGAACACTACCGCCGCGTGACCTACGCCAACCGCTACCTCGGCCGGGACGCGCCCCGGCCTGGCTGGCGGACGGACCGCGGCCGCATCTATATCATCCTGGGCGAACCGCAGGATATCCAGAGGCTCGAGGGCAAGTCCTCGACGTATGACACCGAAATCTGGTTCTATCAGGGCAAGACGGACCTCGGGCTCCCGGAGGGGTTCAACGTGGTCTTCTTTCGGGAAAGCGGCAGCGGAGAGTACCGCCTTTACAGCCCGGTTGCCGACGGTCCGCAGGCGCTTCTGACCGGGTGGTTCGGCGGGCCGGACTACGAGAGCGCCTATAAGAAGCTCCAGGAGGTCGAGCCGGACCTGGCTGCCGTATCGCTGTCCCTCGTCCCCGGAGAGTCCGGAAACGCCTACGGCCGGCCGTCGATGTCCTCCGACCTCCTCATCCAGCGCATCGAATCGTCCCCCGCCCGCTCCATCAAATCCGCCTACGCCCAGAAATTCCTCCAATACAAGGACATCGTCGAGGTCGAGTACACGGCCAACTACCTCGAGAGCGACAGCCTGATCAAGGTCTTCCGCGATCCCTTGGGCTTCTACTTCGTCCACTACGCCGTCGAGCCCCGCCGCTTGTCCGTGAACCAGTATAACGACGAGTTCTACACGACGCTCAAGGTCAACGGACGGGTGACCGCGGCCGACGGCTGCCTCGTCCACCAGTTCGACAAGACCGTCTCTCTGAAGCTGACTCAGGAACAGGAGAGTGAGGCCGGCCGGGTGCCCTTCGACTTCCAGGACCTCTTCCCCTTGATCGGGGGCGACTACCGCCTGTCGCTGCTCATCAAGAACGAGATCTCCAAGGAGTTCACTTCCGTCGAACAGACCCTGCGCATCCCCCTGGCTGGGAGTGCCGTCGAGCTGACCCAGCCGGTCCTTGGTTACCGGGCCGTCCGGCTGGAGCCGGCGGCGCGGCGGATGAAGGCCTTCCGCGTCGGGCCCTTTCAGATCTACTGCCAGCCCGGACGGACCTTCGGCCGCAAAGAGAAGTTGATCGTTGCGTTCCAGATCAACAACCTGACCAACGAGTTGGCCGCTTCCGGAGACGTAAAGATCGCATTCCTGAAGGACGGCCAGCCCTTCCGGGAGATCCGCCGAAAGCCGGCCGATTATCCCGACTTGCCCACCGCCCT
>CAZZCH010000040.1:12997-26832 GCA_964652895.1 uncultured Eubacteriales bacterium | reverse complement strand
TCTGTCCGCTGGCAACTTCGAACTGGACCACGTCACCCGTGTCCCAGTCCAAACCTCTGATGTACTTGCCATCCGGGGTCAACATCTCACCAATACCGGAGGCGTCTGTGAGAACCCGGCGTGTGATGAGTCCCCCGGCGCCACCGGGACCGCCAAGTGCCGCCAGCCTCACCCGCGCCTGCTTGACCTGCTCGGCCTGGTCGGCGTAGTCGCTCACCAGGCGCTCGTAGGCTGTGCGGGCTTCCGCATGGCCCAGTTTCTCGTGGCACTGGCCCATCCGCAGCAGTGCGGTCGCGACCGTGGCGCGGCCGGCGCCGGGCAGCGCGGCAATCTGCTTGTACTGCTCGATGGCGCCCCTCAGGTTTCCGTCGACCGTTTCTGTTTTAATGGCGGCCTGGAGCGCTACCTCAGCTTTATTGTCCTTCATCTGGCTCGCCAGGTACCCGGTGGACAGGGCCGCGCAGAGCAGCCCGGTCAAAAGAAATAGCTTTGTTGGTTTCATTGATATTTCCTCCTGCCCATCATGTTACGGCTTCCTTGTCAGGAGAGTATCCGCACTATTGTCAGGATTGGATCTTATTCAGCCATCGAAACGGTACCCCAGGCCGCGGATGCTCACGATGTAACGCGGCTTTGAAGGTTCCGGCTCGACCTTTTTTCGCAGGGTGACGACGTGGTTGTCGACCACACGATCGGTGACGAATGCACCGTGCCCCCAGGCGAGATCCAGAAGCTGATCCCGGCTCAGCACTTTGCCGCCGTTGCGGATGAAAGCGGCGAGCAGCTTGAACTCGAGGGCCGTCAGCTCCACCGGCTTGCCGGCGCGCCGCAGCTCACAACGCCCAAAATCCACTTCCGCGTCGCCGAACCGGTATATCGGCAAATCGTCTTCCGCGGTGCGGCGGAGTGCCGCCTTGACCCGGGCCCGCAGTTCGCGCGGGCTGAAGGGCTTGGTCACGTAGTCGTCCGCGCCGATCTCCAGCCCCAGCACTTTCTCCGCCTCCTGGGCCTTGGCGGTCAGCATGATGACGGGCGTTTTCGATCCGCTCCGGCGCAGTTCGCGGCAGACCTCGAAGCCGTCCTTGCGCGGCAGCATGATATCGAGAAGGATCAGGTCGAAGGCTTCTTTCCACGCCCGCCGCAGGGCGCTTTCTCCGTCCGCTTCTATCACCACGTCGTATCCCTCGCTCTTCAGGTCCAGTTGCAGACCAAACGCGATTGCGGTTTCGTCTTCCACCACCAGAATGCGTTTCATGTCCTCTTCTCCAACGGCAGCAGGATCGTAAACGTGCTGCCCCTGCCGGGTTCGCTCTTCAGGAGGATCTCGCCGTTATGAGCTTCGACGATGTGGCGCGCCATGGCCAGGCCGATGCCGGTCCCTTGGATATAGGCTGCCCGGGAGCCGGCCCCACGGACGAATCTCTTGAAGATCTCTTTTTGCTCCGAAGCCGGAATTCCCATGCCTTGGTCCCGGACACGGATGGCCAGGCGGTCTCGTTCGCGCGCCATCTCGACCCAGACGGTGCGGCAGTCCGGCGAATACTTGACCGCGTTGTCGAGAAGGTTCCTCAGCGCCAGGCCGAGCGCTTCGCGATCGGCCTGGATGAGGGGATACTCCCCGGCGAGTTCCAGTTCGACATGGTAGCCCTGGGCAGCGGCCTTCTCCTGGAATTCAGCCACCAGGTCACCCACCAACGTTACGGGATCGAGATGTTCATAGTGATAGCGGAACGCGCGCGCCTCGATGCGGCCGAAATCCAGCAGCGATTCGACGAGCCTCTGCAGCCGCTCGCTTTCGCGGGACAGAAGGTCATAGGATTTCTGCCGCAGGTCTTCCGTGGGAACCCTCCCTTTGGACAGCATTTCCGAAAGCTGGCGCAGCGATGTGAGGGGGGTTCGGAATTCATGCGACACCGCTGACACGAACTCGGACTGAAGCCTGGCTACGGCCTGCTCGCGGTTGATGGCGCGCATGATGAAATAGGAGCCGGCAAGAAGCACCAGCGCCAGCACCGCGAAACCTGAAAGCAGCAGGCGGCGACGCCCGGTAAAAACTGCTTCGTCGGCGCCGGGATCGGTACTGGTTATGTGCAGAGTCCCGGGGAGGCTGGTGGCAGGCGCCGTTCGTACGGCCTGCGGGCCGCTCTTGTTGAACGAGCCGATCATCACCTGCCCGTCCGCGTCGATCAAGGCGCCCTGGACACGCCGGCCTTGCAAAGCTTCTGTCCACTTCGAATCAAGGTAAGCGGGCCCCGCCAACACAGCGGCCAGCCGATCCAAAGTCCCCGCCAACGAGATCAGCACCGGCCGGCCTTCGATTTTCAGAATCCGGCGCCCTTTCGATTCCGGCTCGGCAATCCACTGGCCGTATATCGATTCCGTGGCGATCGAAAGCGCCAGTGCGTTCTGTTCGTGTTCTTTCAATGGACTGGCCCTCGACCAGCGCTGAGCTTCTTCCACATGAAACTCCCAGGCGGGCCGGAGCAAGCTCCAGCGGCCGTTCCAAAGGGCCGAATGCATGAGCGACGCTTCCTTCCGCAGTTCTTCGCGCTTTCCGATCGCTTCCAGCACAGTGCCGCGCGCTTCGCGCGCCATCAGTTCCGCTGGCAGTCCCAGCAGGGAGGTTGAGCCAAGTTGCGCGAGTTCATCGTAGGCTTGGAGAGCCTCCTCATGGTGGCCGGTTTTGCGGAGGTTCCGCCCCAAGCGCAGCAAAGCGCCGGCGCGCACACCGGGATCCGGGGATCGCGCAAGTTTCCGGAAGACTTCGGCGGTTTTAGCTGGATCGTCGCGCTGGTACTCCAGGACCTCACCGGCGATAAAAGTCGCGGCCGGCGGTTCTTCGCCGCCCGGAATCACGGGATAGTAAAGCAGGCAGCCGGGCGGGTATGCGTTGACGATGCGTTTCGTCACCTGCAGGACCAACACGCCGTCCGGTGGTTCTTTCGCGCCGGGGCTTGGGATGAAGCTCAGATAGCTTTCAAACTCCGTGAGGCTTTGTTGAAGCTCGGCGGCCATGTGGTCCGCCGCTAGTTCCAGGCGTTCCTGCGTGCGCTGCCCTTCGAGCGCGCGATCCTGTTTCAGCAATTGCCAACCGAGCCAGCCCAGGGTGCCGCCAAGGACAAGCATGAGACAGAGAAAGACCGCCAGGGTGCGACGGGGCGGCCGGAGCCAATGTGCTAATCCCATGGATTGCCTTGCAAACGGCATCGATTCCTTAGATTATATCCGGCCGGGTCAGGATTGAATGGAGCTTGGGTCAGGATTCTGTTTTTCCAGGGAGCCGTTGCCCTATGAAGGATAGAAATTTCCTTGAATCTTCCCGCCTAGCCATGCCGGAAGTGTATGGCCGGCCGCATGGCGGTGTCAATGGTTACGAAAAGCCATGAAGTGCTCCTCGACCTCCGGCGTGACACCGACGTGAAGAAGCGCCTGTCGGCACTCGGCCGAAACTGAGGGCTTGTTCGCCGGCCTATTTTTCCCACCACTTTTCGATGTCTACGATTTTCTGCGGCTCGGAGATCCCGTCTTTCGTCATGATAACCTTAAAACCTTCTTCAACGAGAATCCGCTTTTCGCCCTTCAAGTCGCTAGCTTCGATCGCGCCTTCCAAAACCATGAGTTCCGTCGTCTCGCCGTTCTTGAGCTCGACGCTGAATCTCGTTTGCCTCGTGGCCATGGCACAACTGGGTGTGCGGACTTCGAGCTTTTTCTGGGCCCGAGCTCTCAAAGACCTGATGACCGCCTCGTATTCCTTCTCGCTGACGTTGGCGACGGTCTGAAAATCGCTGCCAAACTGCTTCGTCTTTTCCTCGAGCATGTTCGCGAAAGCATCCATCTTCTCGACGGCGGAATAGACCTTCCCCCGCATGAGCTCCAGGACCTGCTTCTCCGGAGTGTCCTCTTGGAGTCGGAGCTCGGAATATTCGCCCAATTGGACTGTTCCGCGCCCGTCGAGGGTTTGGATCTCGGCGCTGCTCGAGCCATAGGTCGATATCGCGTCGCCCGCCTCGAGCAATCCGGGGTCATCGGCCCGCAGTTCGAAGGTCTCGCCGTTTTTCTTGGATACTTGCACTCTTCCGGAGTAAGCCGACACCATCCCCTTGACCGGAGGATTCGCCCCGCCTCCCAGGCTCGCGGCGAGCCTGTTCTTTAGCGCTCCATAGGAGGCCGCGGCCCTTTTCCTGACCAGCTCCAAGCGGGCCTTGGTATCCTCGTTCTTCTTCCTGGCTTCCCGGGCTTTGAGCTGCGCGTCCCGGGCGACCGACTCCGCCTGTTTGTTGTTCCTTTGCCCGGCGAGGACGATGATCTCCTCGGCCTTCTTGATGACCCGATCGTTCTCCTGGATCTCCTGGTCGATCTTCTGGAGATCCGCCGCTGTCCTGTCGATCAGGTCCCGCGTCCTGAAGAGAGCGCCGAGCAGGAAACCGTCGTTTTGGCTCGCTTGTTGGGCGGTGTAAATCCAACCGCCGGGAAAAAGAATCACAAGCGCCAGTCCGACGAGACAAGAACGCTTAAGAATGCTCATTTACTTCTTCCCCTCTTTCTCCAAGGCTAACTCCCATTTGTAGATCTCGTCTTGCGCCGCCCGGGCGTTCGGGGAGTCGGGACTCAGCTGGAGAAAGATCGTCATGGACTTGATGGCCTCCCGGTAATTCTTGAGCTGTCCGTGGATCAGGGCGGTGTCGGAATGGAGCTTGGCGTTGAACGGCGCGAGCTTGAGGGCCATCCGGTATTCCGCGAGCGAGTCCGCGAATCCGCCCTCCTTGATGAGGACGTTACCGCGAAGGGCGTACTTACGGGCCTCCTCGGGCAGTTCGGCCAGATACGGATTGTCCTTGAGGAGGGCGGCGACTCTCTGCCTGATGGACCCGGCCGTGGCTTCGTCGGCGATCTTTATCGCCTCGGCATACTCGGCCACGGCTTCCAGGAAGCGCCCGGCCGACTCCGAGGCCCGGGCCTGGTCCAACCTTGCCTGAACATGGCCTTGGAGAGTCTGCTCGAGCTCTTTCTTAGCGTTCCGCCTCAGGACCGTCGCCGACAGCTCATCCTCGGGGATAGCCAAGTAGACGGCGATGGCCCGGTTGAGATCATTCTGCTTGGCGAAGGCCGTCGCTTCGAGGATGCGGGCGAAGGGATTATCTTTCAGGGGCGAGAGAAGCTTGATCGCCTCTTCGTATTTCCCGCCGTCGAGGCTGACGGCGGCCAGGGCTTCGCGGGCGTGAACATTATCGGGATCAAGCGAATAGGCCAGCTCGGCGTCCTTGACAGCGCCTTCTCGATTCCCTTTTTCCCTGGCACAAAGGCTCCTATACCCGTAATAAAGGGCGGCAGACTTCGGAATGATCAATTTTCTGGTGATCGTTTTTTCAAACGGCTTGGCCTCTCCCTGTCTTTGGATCTTCAAGACGACCTGCGTGTTCTCTTTGCCACGCAGGCCTTGAGTGATCTTGCCGGCATCCCAGCTTTTCGTCGACTGACCGCCAATCTTGACCAGCCTGTCCCCGGCCTTGAAACCGGCCTCTTTGGCGGGCCCCTCGACCTGCCCCTGCAAGACGGGCTGACCGTTTTCGATCCTAATTTGAACGCCGATGCCGACGTAGGTCACCATGCCGATGGCCTTGTCGAGGGCCACGACCGCTTCGTCGAATTTTCCCGCTCGGGAATGGATTATCCCGAGCCAATAGAGGAGACCGGGGTCGTTTGGGGCCAATTCCGCTGCCCTTGTGTACGCTCCGGCGGCACTGTCGTAATCATTTTTGGCCAAGAACGCCTGACCCAATTTCGCGTGAAGGTCCCACCTCTCGGGGTTGTTCTCGATGGCCCTGCGGTAGGCAGCGACGGCCTCGTCGAACTGCTTCCTCGCCGCGTGGAGCTCGCCCAACGCTATGTCGGCAAACCAACCCGGCTCGAGCTCGGCCCCCCTCTTGGCGGCGGCCAGCGCATCGTCATGTTGATCGACATGAATGAGAGCCCGGGCCAGCCATGAGTAAGACTGTCCATTTTTCGGGTTGAGTTCTATCGCTTTCTTGTATGTGGTTACGGCTTCCGGGTAGGACCCGTTCTGATAGTAGGCGGCCCCGAGCCATTCATAGCACTTGGGCAATATATAATTAACGTTTTCGCTGGTCGCCAGCGCTGCGTGCTTCAAGGACTCCTTGAAAGCGGCAATGGCTTCGGCATACTGGTCATTCAGGTAATGGGAACGCCCCAATTCATAATAATTATAGAGCCGGTCCTTTGCCTTCCCGTTGAGGGCCAATTCCTTAAAGATGGCGATAGCTTGTTCATAATCGCCACTTTCGATCAGGGCGCGTCCTTTTAGCTGTTGTTTCCACTGCGCGCCCAGGTCCGCGCTCACCCATATAACGCCCAATAAAACGAACGCCGCCAGCAACCTTGATCTGCTCATTTCTTGTCCTTGCTTTCCTTGAGCTTGGAACTCAGCTCCTGCACCTGGCTTTTCGCCTTCTCTGCGTACGCCTTGGATGCTTCTTCATTTTGCGTGGCGATCTTCAGCAGGTCCTCCGACTGGCCCTTCAAGGCTAGGGCATCCCTGAGCAGGTCTTCGCATTCCTTCTTTTCTTCCGGCTTTGTGGCCGCCGCGGCCCGGCTCTTGATATCCATGATCTCGGCTTCTTTCCGTTTGATTTCATCTTCCGCGTCGAGCTTTTGTTTCCGGATGGCGCCCAGGTCCTGGGAGATCTTAAGAAGCTCCTGGATCTTCGCCTTATATTGGCTGAGAATTTCGTCGACCCCCATGGCCACAACTTGGGGACCGGCCTTTTGCGGGTCAGCGCCCGGATCCGCTCCCGCCCCGGCTGCCGATGCCTGGCAGGGAGCGTCGAGAAGCTCTCCGGCCATGGCCTTCTGGGCCTGGAGGCTCATGAATTCGGCTTCCTCGTTCTTCCCCAGCCCGGAAAGCTCGCGGGCTCTTTCGGAGAAGTAGGCGGCGCAGCGCGCCTGCTCGATGGTCGTCTTCGGCGCGGGGTATTTGCCCGGCGGCAGGGGATTGGCCTCCGGTTTCCGCTCCGCCCAATCGTTGAATTCGAGCTTTTCCCCGGATATGGACTGGTAGCCCAATCCTTGTTCGCCCGCCCCGCCCATCTTTTCGAGAAGATTTTTGCCGGTCATTCGATTGGCTTCTTGCTCATGCTGGACCCTTGCCTTTTCTTTTTCCTGGAAAAGGTTCCAGTCGTTGCGGGCCTGCGCTGTTTCTTCTTGCTGCTTTTTGAGCATAGCCTGTCGCTGCATGAGAGCGTCTTCGGCCGCGCCGGCAGGCTTGTCCGCGCCAAAAATGCTATTGAAGAGTCCCTGGATCAGGGACTGGGTCGCCTGCAAGGCCAGCCGTTGTCCCGGATTGAACCGGCTGAGGTCGACGCCTTCCAAGCCGCTCGTGCCGGAAGAATTTGTCGGCTTGCACTCGGGCGACTGTAACGCCGTCGGCGACGCGCATCGACAGACGTACTCGACGCCGCCCATCTTCATGATGACGGTGTTGTTGTCCTCCCCCCAGCGGGCATTCAGGCTTTTGTCTAAGATGTAGGCTTTGAGGGAGTCGCGGCAAGGCACGTGCTCGGGTTGGGGCGTCTGCTGGGTAAAAAACGAAGCTGGGAACGCCGCCAGGATGGCCAGTCCCGCCAAGGCCCGTCTGATGATCCTCATGAAGCAAGATGATGTCATTGTTCGACTCCTCTCCCCGGCCAGGCCCTTCCGGCCGTAATGACGCGGCGAATTCCCGCTCCCGACGATGGACTGGCCCGCCCATCCATACCAGGAGTGTATGGCCGGCCGCATGGCGGTGTCAATGGTTACGAAAAGCCATGAAGACCGGATATCCTGAAACGGGCCAACGTCACACATTGGACCGCCCCTGTCATAATTTCCCGAATCGTCTATGATAGAAGGGATGAATAACCAGCGCAGAATCCTCCCCCTTTTCCTAACGGCCGTCCTTCTCCTGGCCCTGACCGCCCTGCCGGTCCCGGCCTGGAGCCAGAACCCGGCCGCCCCCTCGGCCGCCCAGGTCGATAAGTTCGCGCTCGACCAGAAGATGCCGGTCGATCCCAAGATCACGGTCGGCGAGCTTGCGAACGGCCTCCGGTATTACATCCGCGAAAACCGGGAGCCGGCCAACCGGGCCGAACTGCGCCTGGTCGTCAAGGCCGGCTCGGTCCTCGAGGACGAGGATCAGCTGGGCCTGGCCCACGTAGTCGAGCACATGGCCTTCAACGGCTCCAAGCACTTCCCCAAGCAGAAACTGGTCGATTTCATGGAATCGATCGGCATGCGCTTCGGGCCCGACCTCAACGCCTTCACCGGTTTCGACGAAACCATGTACATGCTCAAGATCCCGACGGACTCGCCCGGGATCATGGAGAACGCGTTTCTCATCCTCGAGGATTGGGCCGCCGGCCTGACCTTCGACCCCAAGGCGATCGATAAGGAGCGGGGCATCATCGTCGAGGAGTGGCGCCTGGGCCAGGGCGCCGACGCGCGCATGCGCGACCGGCAATTCCCGGTCCTCTTCCGGGGCTCGCGCTACGCCGAGCGCATGCCCATCGGGAAAAAAGAGGTCATCGAAACTTTCAAGTACGAAACCCTGAAACGATTCTACCGGACCTGGTACCGTCCGGACTTGATGGCGGTCATCGCCGCGGGCGATTTCGACCGGGCCCGCATGGAGGAGCTGATCAAACGGCATTTCGCCTCGATCCCCGTCCCGCCCGACGCGCCGCCGCGGCCGACCTATCCCGTCCCCGACCACGACGAGACGCTGTTCGCCATCGCCACGGACAAGGAAACTTCCGAAAGCGTCGTGGCCGTTTACCATAAACTGCCCCTCAGGGACCAAAGCACGGTCGGCGCCTACCGGCAGATGCTCGTCGAACGGCTCTTCAACAGCATGCTCAACGAGCGCCTCTCCGAGATCACCCAGAAACCCGATGCGCCGTTCCTGGGAGCCATCTCGAGCGAAGGGCGGTTCATCGGATCGAAAGAGGTCTACGTCCTGTCGGCCCTCGTCAAGGACGGCGGCATCGCCGGGGGGCTCCGGGCCCTGTACACGGAAGGGGAGAGGGTGGCCCGCTTCGGCTTCACCGCGACGGAGCTCGAACGGCAGAAGAGCGAGATGATGCGCGTCTTCGAGAACGCCCTGGCGGAGAAGGAGACGGAGGATTCGGGCACGTACGCCCAGGAGTTCAGCCGCAGCTTTCTCGAGGAGGAGCCGACGCCCGGCATCCAGTACGAATACGACCTGCACGTCCACTTCCTGCCCGGGATCACGCTCGACGAAACGAACCGGCTGGCCAAGGAGTGGATGACCGAAAATAACCGGGTCATCATGGTCAACGCCCCGGACAAAGCGGGCGTCGCCGTCCCCGGCGAAAAAGAGCTCCTGGCCGTCCTCGAAGAGGTCAAGCGGAACGAGATCGCCCCCTACGAGGACACCACGACCGACGCGCCGCTCCTTCCCGAAATGCCCGCGCCCGGCGCGATCGTCTCACGGCGGACGATCGAGGCCGCCGGGGTCACGGAGTGGACGCTCTCCAACGGCGTGCGCGTCGTTCTCAAGCCGACGGCCTTCAAGGAGGACGAGATCCTCCTCAGGGCCATAAGCGCGGGCGGCGTTTCGCTGGCCTCGGAAGAGAGCCTCGTCCCGGCCAACACCGCGGACCAGGTCGTGGCCGCCGGCGGGTTGGGCGCGTTCAGCGCCGTCGCCCTCCAGAAAAAACTGGCGGGCAAAGCCGTCTTCATCCGGCCGTCGATCGGCGAGCTCGAGGAGGGGCTGTCGGGGAAAGCCTCGCCCAAGGACGCCGAGGACCTCTTCCAGCTGATCTATCTGACCTTCACCGCGCCGCGCCCCGACCCGGTCGTTTTCGACGTCATCAAGAGCCAGCTGAAGACTTTCCTGGAGAACCGCGACAAGGACCCGGAAACCGTCTTCTCGGACACCCTGCGCAAGACCATGCAGCGCGACCAGCCCCGGTTCCGGCCCATGACGGTCGCGGACATCTCCGAAATGGACCTCCAGAAGTCGCTCGCCTTCTACCGGGACCGGTTCGCCGACGCCAGCGACTTCACCTTCATCTTCGTCGGCAAGCTGGACCTGGATAAGCTCGAGCCCCTCGTCTGCCGCTACCTGGCTTCGCTGCCTTCCCTGCGCCGCACGGAGACCTGGCGGGACTGGAGGGTCGCCCCGCCCGAGGGTGTCGTGAAAAAAACGGTCGAGAAAGGGGTCGAGCCCAAGAGCCTGACAGCCATCGTCTTCTCCGGACAGTTCAAGAGCGACCCCGGCCACCGCATCGCCATACGCGCCGCCGGGCAGGTGCTCGAGACCCGCCTGCGGAAGCTCCTGCGCGAGAAGTTGAGCGGGACCTACGACGTCTCCGTCCAGCCGGCTTACAGCAAGATCCCCCGCGAGGAATACCGGATAACCATCGACCTCGGCGCCGACCCGGCCCGCATGGGCGAGATGACCCAGGCCATTTTCCGGGAGATCAAGCGGCTGAAGAAAAGCGGGCCGACCGAAAAAGAGGTCGACGAGATCCGGCTGGCCGAGTCCCGCGACTACGAGACGAACAGCCGGCTGAACGGCTGGTGGATGGCCCAGCTCGCCGAGCGCTACAGGACCGGGGAGGACACCGCCGGTCTGACGCTATTCCCGGAGTCGCTCAAGCTCCTGACGACGAAGGCGGTCAAGGAGGCGGCCCGGACGTACTTCAACACGAAACGCTACGTCCAGGTGACGCTCTACCCGGAAAAACACTAGGGACTGTCCCTCCGGGTCATCTCGCCCGGGTTCACTCGTAATGGGTCCACATGCGCAGAACCTTGACCGTATGAATCTCGGGAAGCACTTGATAGACAAGTCGGTGTTGGATATTGATACGCCGGGAATAGGCGCCCGACAGGTCTCCCAGCAGCTTTTCAAAGGGGGGAGGGTCCGTAAAAGGATCCCTGGCCAAGATCTCGAGCAAAGCTTCAGCTTTGGGGCGCAGGCCCGAAGCGGCCAACTTCTTGGCGTCCCGTTGCGCTTGGCGCGTGTAAACGAGCCGCCAGCTCACCACTTGAGTTTGCCGCCGCATTTTTCGACGGGCTCCTTCATCCCCTTGCGGATGGACTCGCGCATCCCCGGGATGGAGAGCAGATAGAGCGTTTCTTGAACGGCCCGCCAATCCTCCTCGGAGACGAGGACGGCGTTGGCCCTCTTCCCGGTGATCTGGATGGGCTCGTGCGAAGAAGCCGCCTTATCGAGAAGCTTATAGAGTTGTGCCCGGGCTTGGCTGGCCGTCAGTGTCGTCATCGCTGTGACCTCTAACGAAAACGTACCATATTGCGTACGTTGAGTCAAGCCCGGCCCGCCCGCCGGTCCGAATGGAACGCCCATGATATCTTGTCCTCCTCGACGTCTTGCGGTTCGCTCAATGAGGAAGACGATGGAAGAGGGCGAGTTTGCTCACTCGTAACGCAGGGAGTCGACCGGATTGGCCCGGGCCGCCCGCAGCGTCCGGGTCCCGACCGCGACCAGGACGACGACAAGCATCGCCGCCGCCGCGGCCAGGAAATACGAAGCGCTGAGCGGCGTCCGTTGGGCAAAGCCGGCGAGCCACCTGGACATGACGTAATATCCGGCCGGCCATGCGATGAGCACGGCCGCGCCTGTCAGGGCGAGATATTCCTTCGTCAGTTGCGTGACGAGCCCGGAAACGGATGCCCCCATCACCTTGCGGATGCCGATCTCCTTGGTCCTCCGCTCGGCGGTGTAGGCGGCCAGACCTAAGAGGCCCAGGGCGGCGATGAGGAGCGACAGGGCGCCGAAGGCGTTGAACAGACGTCCCTGCCGGGTCTCGACGTCGTACTGCTGTTCGAAATATGCGTCGAGGAACTCGTAGCGGAAAGTGTGGTCGGGCGCGAACTTCTCGAACGCCTCTTTCATCCCCAACAGGGCCTGGGGCAGCCGGTTCTTGTCGACCTTGACGAAAATATATGAGTTGTAAGGACGCCAGACCCGGAACATGAACGGCCGGATGCCGGAGCGCAGGGACCGGTCGTAGAAATTCTTGACCACGCCGACGATCCGGACATTCCGCTGCGCCGGGTCGATCGAGTCCTGGGACCAGACGATCGTCCGGCCGACGGGGTCCTCCCAGCCGAACATCTTGGCTGCCGCCTCGTTGACGATGCAGGTGTCCGTCTTCGCGTCGTTGAAGGCGGGGGAGAAGGCCCGGCCGCGCACGATCTCCATGCTGAAGACCTCGAAGAAGTCGTAGTCGGCCATGGTGTAGCCGATGCGGGCCGGGATAGGCTCGGGGTTGCCCTCCCAGTCGACGCCGATCGTCTGGCCGACATAGAGCAACCGCTGGGCGGCGTAGGTCACGCCCAGGATCCCGGGACGTCCGCCGAGCTCTTGTTTGAAGGTGTCCATCCTGGGGTAGATCTGGAGGTTGTTGTCGAGGCTCACGACCTGATCCCTGTCGAAACCCAGGTCGAAGGCCTTGATGAAGCGGAGTTGGCGGGAAACGACGATCGCGCCGACGAGGATGACAACCGAAACCGCGAACTGGAAAACGATCAGAGCCTTGCGTAAGCGGGCCCCTCCGGGCGGCGCGGCCGCACGGTTGCGCAGGGTCTCGACGGGCCTGAACGACGAGAGGAGAAAGGCGGGGTAGCTGCCGGCCAGGAGCCCGGTGGCCGCGGCCGCGAGGGCCAGGAGTCCGATAAGGCCCGCTGGGCCGGCGCCGAACAGGGTCAGGCTCTTTCCCGCCAGCCGTCCGAAGGCGGGGAGGAGGGCCGGGGCGGCCGCGAGGGCGAGAGCCATGGCCAGGAAGGACAGGAGCAGGGCTTCGCCCAGGAACTGCCGGGCGATCTGGCCGCGGGTGGCCCCGACGGCCTTGCGCATGCCGACCTCGCGGCCCCGCTGGATGGACTGGACAACACTCAGGTTCATGAAGTTGACGCAGGCCAGGAGCAGGACGAGGACGGCGACGGCCGAAAAGATGACTACCTGGACGATGACTCCCGGCCGTCCGTCCCGGTAGAGATACGACTTGGAGAAGGGCTGGAGGAGGGGCCGCGGCGGCCAGTTCGGGCCGATGCGCTCCTGGAAGATCCCGCCGATCTTCGTATTGAACGTCTCGGCCGCGACGCCGGGGAGGAGTTGGACGTAGGCAGGGCCGACCCATTCCGTCCAGCGGGCGATGCGCTCCTCACCCAGCCATTCGACCCGGCCGACCATATCGAATTGGAGGCTCGAGTTCGCGGGAACGTCGCGGACGATGCCCGTCACCGTGAGGTCCTGGCCGGGGTCGTCGAACGTCAGGGCCTTGCCCATCGGATCCTCGTCGCCGAAATAGCGGCGGGCCGTGGACTCGGTCAGGACGATGGAATTCTTGTCGGCGAGGGCCGTCTCGGGGCTCCCTTTGACGAACGGGAACGAGAACATCCGGAAAAACCCCGGGTCGGTCAACATGATGTCGTCCTCCTCGAAGCGGACGTCCCCATACTTGACGAGGGAGCCGTGCCAGGGCCAGACCCGGGCGAAGTCCCTGACTTCGGGGTAGCCGTCTTTCAGGGCGGGTGGCAGGGCGTAGGACGTCGTCGACCAGGACGCCCCCTTATTGTCCTCGGTCAGGACCATGAACAGCCGGTCCCCCTTCTCGTGGAACCGGTCGTAGCTCAACTCATGGCGGACCCAGGTCATGATCAGGAGGAAGGTCAGCATCCCAAGCGCCAGCCCGGCGACGTTGATCACGGAGAAAGCCCGGTTGCGGCGGAAGGCCCGCGTTGCCGTCCGGACGTAGTTCCAGGCCAGGGCCGGGACGAAGCGGGGCGCCTGC
>CAZZCH010000040.1:0-12897 GCA_964652895.1 uncultured Eubacteriales bacterium | reverse complement strand
TCTTAGGTATGCGAGAAATATGCCAGCCCTTGGACAGGGAAGCCGGATAGCGGCCCGGGCCTGGGCAAGTGTTTCTGTCCGCTTACGAGAGATGGGGTGTTCGCTAACGAACGGTCTAGGCGACGAGGTTCCCGGGTTCTTTACTCGTATTTTATCGAGGCGACAGGATTGGCCCGGGCGGCCCGAACGGCCTGGAAGCCGACCGACAACAGAGCAACCGCGCAGGCGAGGGCTCCAGATAAAAGGAACACCTCTAAACCCAGGTTGATCCGATAGGCGAACGTCTTCAGCCAGTTCCGCATCACCAGATAGGACACGGGCCAAGCGACGAGGTTGGCGACAAGGACCCACTTGGCGAATTCGCCAGTCAGGAGTGACGTAATGCCGGCGGCCGAAGCGCCCAAGACCTTTCGGATGCCGATCTCTCTCGTTCGCTGTTCGGCCGTGAAGGAGGCCAGTCCGAAAAGGCCCAGACAGGAGATGAAAACGGCCAAAGCGGTGGCCGATCTCACCAGGGCTCCGATCTGCATCTCCGTCCTATAAAGCCGGCTGATGGCCTCATCGAGGAATGTGTATTCAAGGGGAAAGCCGGGGGCCGTGTCTTTGAACGTCTTTTCGATGAAAGCCAGGGTCCGCGGCACGTTCGTCGGGCGGATCCTGATATAGGAATCTGTGAACCAGCCGGGCGCGATGGCGAGGACCAAGGGTTCTATCCTGTTGTGGAGGGAGCGGAAGTGAAAGTCCTTGACGACGCCGATGATCGTTCCCCATTCCGCCCGCCCGGAATCGAACGGGATCGGGCAGTGAAATCTCTTGCCCAGCGCTTTCTCCATGCCCATGACCCTGACCGCGGTTTCGTTGACGATGATCCCCGCGGTAAGGTCCGTGGGGTGTTCCCTCGAGAAATATCGGCCTTCGACCATTTCCAAGTCGAAGATCTTCTGATAATCATAATCGACCGCGTGGATCGCCATGACCACCTTGTTCTCGGGGTCCTTGCCTTCCCAATCGGCCTTGTCCGTGGCGAACCTCTTGGTGAAAGACCCGTTGGTCGCCGAAACAGCTAGGATATCGGGGTTCTCCAGGAGTTTCGTCTTGATCGTTCGATAATTGTTCCTCAGGTCGCCCCGGAGTTCAAGGTTAATCACAAAATCCTTGTTGATGCCCAGGTCCCTGTTCCGCATGAAAAGGAGCTGATGATAGATCGTCAAGGTCGCTACGATGAGGCCGATGGATATGACGAACTGGAAGACGACGAGCAGTCTTCTCGAGGCAGACCCGCCGCGGCCTTGCGTCGGACATCCTTTGAGGACATGAAGCGGATTGAATCTCGAGAGATAAAAGGCGGGATAGCTTCCCGAGAGACAGCCTGTGAGAAGGGTCATCGCGAAGACGGCGAGAGCCTGACTCGTTGTGAATTGAAGATGGAGCGATGTGTCCAGGATCCGATTGACCGACGGCAGGAGGAGCCTGACCCCAATGAGGGCCAAAACCAAGGCGAAGGCGGAGAAGGCGAGGGATTCCATGAGGAATTGCCGGATGATCCCCCCGCGGCTAGAGCCGACCACCTTCCGCAGGCCTACCTCCCTGGCTCTCCGGAGGGACCGGGCGGTAGACAGATTCATGAAATTGATGCAGGCGATCGTCAGGACGAAGAGGCCGATCAGAGATGCGATCATGATGTACGTGATCGGTCCTCCCCCCTCGGGACGATAGAGGTGCATCCGGGTCAGGGACTGGAGCCTGAGCTGGTAGGGAGAGGCCGGGAGGGCCCGTTTCATCGCCCCGGCTATCTTTCCTTCGACCTCCGTCATGGAGGCCGTCTCCGCGATCAGGACATACGTTTGGTAGGCGCTCACCTCCCAGTCCTCGATGCTCATCCCCGAGCGCGTGACGAAGTTGAAGGGAAGAAGGTAGTCGAAGCTCAGGCTCGAGTTTGCGGGGACGTCCGCGACGACCCCGACGACCAGGAAGTCATGCCAAGTTCCCCACCACTCGAAACCCACCGTTTTGCCGAGGGGATCTTCGGTCCCAAAAAGCTTTTTGGCCATGGCTTCGCCGAGGACAATGGAGTCGGGATCGGCGAGGGGCTCCTTTCCGCCTCCTTGGACGAAGGGGAACGAGAAGATCCGGAAGAACGACGGATCGACCCCGAGGACCCTGCCGTTGAGGATCCGTCCTCCATAACGCAGCGGGGCCGGGGCATCGAACGACCGGGTCGCCGCGACGACCTCCGGATAATCCCTTTGAAGGGCGGGGCCGAGCGGCCCCGGGCCGCTGTTCGACAGCCAATCGGCGTGATCGGGCTTGAGCAGGACGCGGCCGATGCGCCCGGCGTTCGTGTGAAACCGGTCGTAGCTCAACTCATGCTGGACCCAGAGGAAGATCAGGATCGCGCAGGCGAGTCCGGCGGCCAGCCCCGTGATATTGATCACGGAGTAGGTCTTGTGCTTCCTGATATTTCGCAGGGCGACCTTCAAATAGTTCAAAACCATTTCGAACCTCCAACGGATTTCGCTCTGAATACATGCGGGGATGAGCCGGGCGACGGTCAAGCCGTACCAGATCCTGGCCCGGACCTTGCCGTTTTCCCCGAGCGATCGGATATATATCTCTTCGAGATCGCCCATGAGAGACTCCCGTTCGACGAGGGGAGTCATCAACCGGAGGAGACGCTCGAAGACAAGGGGGGGACGATCCGGGGCAGGCATCGGATTCAGCCACCCTGTTCGGAAAGGTCGGGGTAGGCCGCCCAAAGAGCGTCGTCGATCCTTTTGTGCTCTCCGAGGGCCCGGAGGCCGGCTTTGGTCAGCCGATAGACCTTCTTTCGGCGGCCGCCGCGCACCGCCGTCGCTTCCCCCAACTCGGAAGCGATCCACCCCGTCCGTTCGAGGCGCGTGAGCGGCAGGTGGACCGAAGTCAGCGTGATCGCATGGCCCGTGATCCTTGACAGATGATCCGTGATGGCGACGAGATAGGCGTCCGAGCGGAGATTCAGGATGGAGAGCATGATGAGCTCTTCTTTCCGGGTTAAACCTTTCATCTTCACCCTCGGCTTGTTGATTTCTTTATGCTTTATTGAAACATATTCATAAAGATATACGCCGGAAAAGTGAAAATGTTTCATGGCTCATGGAAAACGCGTCTTAATTCTTAATGTCTAGGGCAAGATGAACAGGGAGGAAGGATCGGACCGATGTTAAAAAACCACCTGATCGTCGCCTGGCGGAACATCAAGAAGAACATGGCCTACTCGGCGCTCAACGTCCTCGGGCTGGCCGTGGGCCTGGCCGTCTCCTTCCTCACTCAGACTATTCGCCGGCCGCCCGAAGCGTCAGGAAGGCGCCGCGGATGCTCAGCCAGCGTTCCTTCTCGACCTCGAGCTCGTGACAGCCGGGGGCCTAGATGCTTGTGCCTGAAAACGATGCTTACTAAAAGCCGTGATTTTTTGTAGAATCGAACCACTCCCGATCCGAAGCAGAAAGAATCGTGGACATAAAAACGAAAATCCTAGACGGCCGGCCCGGCACCGGCCTTTGGCCGCGTCTTTTCGGGGAGGGGAGCGGCAGGCCGCCGGCCGCCGTTTTCGACCCGGCCCCGGACTTCTCGGCCGCGTCGGCGGGTCCGGCGGACACGGCCCGGGCGCTGACGGCCGCATTCCTCATACGGCTCGCCGGCCCCGGCCATGCCCTCGCCGGTCCCGCCGAGGATCTCCTCTGCCGGGCCGTGGCCGATACGGAATGGGCGACGGCCGCCACGCTCTTCCGCGACGCTCTCGGATTCGTACCCGAGGATGTCGCCCGTGCGGCGGCCGAGCCGTCCTTCGCTGAAAGACTCCGCAAGCTCGAGGCCGCGCTGCCGGCATCATATTCTCCGGACCTCCAGGAACTTTTATGGTCCGTTTTTTTTCCTGAGGGCGTGGGCATCCTGGGGCGCGAAAGCGAAAAAGTCGCCGAGTTACGTCAAAAGCGCCTCGTCAGGATCACTTCTCTGAACCCGGCTCCTCTCGCCGACCCGATACGCCAGATCCTGTTCACGGCGAACGTGCTCCTGGCTCCCCCGGCCGCCGGCGTGGACCTCGCCGCGCTCCGGCTCGAGCCGGAAGTCCGGCGCGAACTGCCGCGGATCATGGCCGAACGCCAGGTTTACTGGTACGACCATCCGGTCCGCCTTGGCGCGCCGCCGGAGCACAACGAAATTCTTTACGGCCTGCGGCATCTCGACGAGGCCCTGGACTGGGAATTCAGAACAAAAAACGCGGCCCCGGGGACGCGGGCGGCCTGCGTCCTTTCCGTATCGGTCACTCATCGCGGCTTGAGCCGGGTCGCCCGGTCCTGGCTCGAAAGCGAGCTGGCGCGGGCCGGAGGGCTGAAGCACCTCGACGTCTACGTCTTCACAGAAACCGACGTTCGCCGGCTCCTCGAACGGACGCTCGTCCCTTTAGCGGGAAACTCCGCCGCGGACGCCCTGACGGACGTCTTCGGCGTGGACGGGGCCTACGGGCGACACTACAGCTTCCTCAAGGCCTTCGCCGTGCTATGGCAGGCGTTCGTCGACCCCGGCGTCAGGGCCGTCTTCAAGATCGACCTGGACCAGGTCTTCCCGCAGGCCGAGCTCGAACGGGAGGCCGGCGGGTCGATGGCCGACCTCTTCCGGACGCCGTTGTGGGGCGCCCGGGGGACGGACTCCGACGGAGCCCCGGTCGAGTTCGGCATGATCGCCGGCGCCCTGGTCAACGAGCGGGACATCGGCCGCGGACTGTTCACGCCCGACGTCACCTGCGCCGGCGTCGAACCGGCCCCGCACGAGCGCATCTTCTGGAGCCGGCTGCCGCAGGCGCTCTCGACCGAGGCCGAAATGACGGCCCGCTACGGAGGTCCTCCGCTCGACGGGCGGACGGCCTGTCTCCAGCGCGTCCACGTCACAGGGGGGACGAACGGCATCTTGATCGAGGCGCTCCGCCGCCACCGCCCGTTCACACCCTCCTTCATCGGCCGGGCCGAGGACCAAGCCTATCTCATGTCGACCGCCGGTCGCGAAGGGCCGCGGCTGGCCTATGTCCACTCGCCGGGGCTCGTCATGCGCCACGACAAGGAGTCGTTCGCCGAGGAGGCGGTCCGGGCCGCCCGGGCCGGAAAGGCCGTCGGCGACATCGTCCGCGTCCTGCAGTTCTCGGCTTACGCCCGCGCGCTCGGCGCCGTCCCGGCCCTCAAGAGCCGCTTCGACCCCTTCACCGGGTGTTTCGTCTCCCGGATCCCCCGGGTCGTCGCCCTCCTGCGCTTCGCCCTCGAGGCCGCCGCGGAGTTCAAGGCGGGCCCGCCCGATGCCGGCGCGGAATTCGTCCGCATCGGCGCCTCGCGGCTGAGAGAAGAGCTGGCCTTCACCGATGCCTCGGCCGGCGGGCTTGAGCGCTGGTTGGCCCGTGAGCGGGAGGGCTGGACGACTTTTTTCGAAAGCCTCGCCGCGGCCGGATCACTCGCCGGCGGCTCCGTCCGGGCGGCGGCCGTCGACGTGATGCAGAGCTGCCGCGTCCGCCCGTAGGCGCGAAAAAACTCTCTCGGACGACAACCTAATCCCCCGAATGTCAGTCTTTATGTTGTAGGGTGAAACGGATACGGAAAAGAGACGAATCCATGTTAAAAAACCACCTGATCATCGCCTGGCGGAACATCAAAAGAAACAAGGCCTACTCCGCGCTCAACGTCCTCGGGCTGGCCGTGGGCATGGCCATCTTCATCCTGATCATGCTCTTCGTCCGGACCGAGACGAGCTACGACCGCTATCACGCGAACGCCCGTAACATCTACCGGGTCGTCCAGGAACAGCCGGGCAACGTCTACCTCGGCTCCAACGTTTTCGCGGTCACCGCCGGCCCCATGGCCGCGGCCATGGCCCAGGACTTCCCGGAGGTCCTGAAGGCGACGCGATTCAAAAACTGGTCGGACGTCCTCGTCACCGTCGGCGAGAAGAGCTTCCTGGAGAAAGAGATCCATTGGACGGATCCCCAGACGTTCGAGATCTTCTCCTTCCCGTTCGTCCGCGGCGACCGGGCCGCGGCCCTCAAGGACCCGTACTCGGTCCTCCTGTCCGAGCGCGCGGCCCGCCGCCTCTTCGGCGATGCCGATCCCATCGGCCGAACTGTCGTCTTCCAGGCATTCGTAATGAACTCCGAATTCAAGGTCACCGGCGTTTTCAAGGATATCCCCGCCAACTCCCATTTCACCATGGACATCGTCGCGCCCTTCGAGACGATGGGCAAGATCCAGCAAACGGACCTGACCCGGTGGGGCAGCAATTCCTACTACACCTACATCCTCCTCAAGGACGGAGCGGACCCGAAGGCCCTGGAGGCGAAGCTCGTCCCCTTCGTCGCCAAGTATGAGGCCGAACGGGGCTGGAGGCACGACGGCCAACACTCGCGCTACTTCCTCCAGTCCCTGACGAGCATTCACCTCCACTCCCGGGCCAACTTCGAGTTCGCCGCGGTCGGGGACGCCCGCTTCGTCCTTTTGTTCGCCTCGATCGCCGTCCTCGTCCTGGTCATCGCCTGCGTCAACTACATGAATTTGGCCACGGCCCGGTCTCTCAAGCGGGCCAAGGAGGTCGGCCTGCGCAAGGTCGTCGGGGCGGGCAAGGGGCAGCTCGTCCGCCAGTTCCTCGGGGACGCCATGGTCCTGACCTTCATGGCCCTCGTCCTGGCCGTCGGCCTCGTCCTGGCCGCCCTGCCGGCCTTCCGGACGTTCGTCGAGCGGGACATCGCCTTCAACCCCTTTCATGACATCGCCCTGATGCCCGGGCTCGTCCTTCTCGCCGCGGTCGTCGGGGCGGTCGCCGGGAGCTACCCGGCCTTCTTCGTTTCGGCCTTCCGGCCGGTCGCCGCCCTAAAAGGGACGGGCGCTTCGCGGGCCAAGGGAAAGGGTTTGCGTAACGGCCTGATCGTCTTCCAGTTCGCGGCCTCGATCGCCCTCATCATCTGCACGGTGGGGGTCCGCAGCCAGCTGAGCTTCATCCGGAATACCGATATGGGCTACGACCGCGAACAGATACTCGTTCTGACGCCGCGGGGCGGCGTGCGGACCGATCTCGAGGCTTTCAAGAACGAGCTCGGCGGCAACCCCTCCGTCGTGAGCGTCGCGTCCTCGTCCTGCCTCCCGAACAACGTCACCTCGAGCACGAACGCCAATTGGCCGGGACGGCCCGAGGACCTCAGGATCCCGATCTACATCATCGAGACCGACTACGGTTTCCCCGAGCTCTACGGCCTCGAACTCGCCCGCGGCCGGAACTTCTCGCGCGATTTCCCGTCCGACGCCGGCGGCGCGTTCCTCATCAACGAAGCGGCCCAGAAAGCCCTGGGCTGGGACGACCCGGTCGGCCGCGAATTCGGCCGCACGCATGAAGGACAGCCGATGGGGAGGATCGTCGGGGTGCTCAAAGACTTCCACATGCACTCCCTGCATCTTTCCATCATGCCCCTCTATATCTTCTTCGATCCGGCCAGGTCGAACCGCGTCTCGGTCAAGATCCGGGGCGGCGACATCCCGGCCACGCTGGCCTTCGTCCGCAAGACCTGGGAGCGGTTCTCGCCCGAATACCCGTTCGAATACACGTTCTTCGACGAGATCTTCGACCGGGCCTACCGGGTCGAGCTGCGCCTGGGGACGATGTTCAGCGTCTTCGCCGGCCTGGCCGTCCTCATCTCCTGCTTGGGGCTTCTCGGGCTGGCCGCGTTCACGGCCGAGCAGAAGACGAAAGAGATCGGCATCCGCAAGGTCCTCGGGGCGTCGACTTCGGGCGTCATTGCCTTGCTCTCGCGCGAATTCATGCGTTGGGTCATCCTTGCCAACGTCGTCGCTTGGCCCGTCGGCTACTTCGCCATGCGCTCGTGGCTGAACAACTTCGCCTACCGGACGAGCCTGACCGTCCCGATGTTCCTGGGCGCGGCCCTGGCCGCCTTCTTCATCGCGGCGGCCACGATCAGCGTCCAGACGTACCGGGCCGCGACCGCCGACCCGGCCCGTTCGATGCGCTACGAGTAGCGCCTGGGCTGTCGTATCTTCATGAAAATAGATAAATTATCAAACTTTTTGGGCGCTATATCGGCCTTATTGGCGGTTTTTATGCCAAAAAATTCTGTCGTTGCTTCATTAGCGGGGTGGAATTGTAATAAGTGATTTATTGCCAAAAAAAAACGGACTTGAGGCGGCTTTTCACCCAAAATAATGAGCTAAAATATTAAATAACAAGTAGATCTACCAGCCAAGGCATAATATGCAAGTTAAACCGCCTGACCACACACAAGGGTGTCATGGACTTCGCCTTCCTTGGTCTCCTGACAGAAGGGACAGAAGAACTTGGCCCCCATGACGAAGTCGATCCAAAGGTCGAGCCGGCCGTCCTCCTTGGAAAACTTAAGGTCGGTGACCTGCCAGGGCTTATTTAGTCCAAGGGCTAAAGTAAACAGCCCGAGTTCGTCCATCGAAGCGTTTCCTTTCAAAGCGGGATTTGCCTCGAATCTTATTACGGCCGCCGGGCCTCTTTAAATCATGTCAACCCACACAAGATGGAAGAGAACCAATTAATTTATCTCCCTAAATACAAGAACAGCACAAGAAGCCAAAAAACTCCATTTTGGGCTGGATCATTTTTATGGCGGGGCGCCATTTGCCTAACATAAAATATTAGGCTTGACAATATATACATTATCAGATAAACTATTAATTTAATAATGTATTATAAGTGGAGAGTATGCCATGTCACGCAAGCATCTTGGTGAAGTATTTGAACTTCTTGTCCGCGTGCTTCCCGTTATGCATAAGAAAATACATAGGGATATCTTCAAGGCGGCAATTGAGCAGGCGGGAGAGGATATGGCACCACATCATCTGATGATACTGAAGATGCTCCGGGAAAATGGACCTCTCAGTATGAGTGAAATTGGAGAGGATATTGCAATATCACAGCCACAAATGTCACATTCAACCGATAAATTGATAGAGCTGGGCATGATCGAAAGGCAAACGAATGCACAAGACAGGAGAAAAATAAATATCAGGCTAACAAATAAAGGGAAAAATTACTTAATAAAGCTCGATCCGATTATGAGAAACCGCATGGACTCAAAGATATCCATGCTAACTGAAAGGGACATGGAACGGCTGGCAACATCGTTAAGAGAAATATCTGACATATTCACGAAGCTGCAATGGGATGCAAAAACTTTGGCGAGAAATGAGTAAGTGATTGCTATAAATAACTCAAGAGAATGTAAACAGGAATCCGGTTGTGGGAGTGGTGGACGAAGAGGCCCCAGCAGTTTCTGGATGCATGATCCGGAGGTTGTTTTTTGCGAGATTGGGCTTAGGAGTGGAGAGGCTTTTCTAGATCTGGGCAGCGGGCCAGGAGATTATGCGATTTACGCTGCCAAGATTGTCGGAGATTCCGGAATAGTATATGCGCTGGATAAATGGCAATATCTGGTTGATGGTCTAAAAGAAAAGGCTGATTCTCAAGGTCTTAAGAATATCAAGACAATAATCTCTGACATTACCGTACCCTTGCCTCTGAAAGATCATTGCGTCGATGTTTGTTTCCTCTCTACCGTGCTCCACACGCTGGATATAAACAAAGCTATGAAACCATTACTTGGCGAAGTCCAGCGCGTTCTAAAGCCTACCGGGCGTCTGGCGATTATTGAGTGCAAGAAGGAAGACGCTTCTTTTGGTCCGCCAAAGCATGTTCGTTTGTCACCGGAAGAAATAGAAGGATTAACAACATCATGCGGCTTCAAAAGGACTGGTTTTACTGACCTTGGTTATAACTATCTGATTCAATTTGAGCTCTCAAGAGAATAAGAGCCTTGCAGTAAGCGTATGGAGCGAGAACGTAAAAGGTTAAAACGATTATTGCAATAGATTCATAATGAACGGAGGCATTTCATAAAGACGCAGGGTAATCCGTTCAGAAGTGAAATTGAGGATTTGATCCGTACAGATAATCTGAATTGGGCCATGCGGTCGCGGCCGTGGAGTCGCTGGAGCTGATGGGTGAAATGGTCAACAAGCTTTTTTCAACGGATGCGACTCACCCGGTGAAGCGAAGATCGGGAATAATCATCACCCACACTGCTCACATGCTGAAATATGTCCGGGCCGACAAGGCGCACGTGGATTGCACCGGGATACTGCTAGACTCAGGAAAAGAGGGGTTCATCGTCTCCATGTCCGGCCTTAAAGCTTTACATACGCAAGCACGAATGAGCCACGAAGCCAGCATCGGAAAGATTTCCCCTGAACAGGTTGAGTACCTGCAAGCGCGGGGAATGGAAAAGCCGGAGGTTGTTTCGATGATCATTCGAGGCTTTCTGGACACGGACATAGAGGGGCTCGGCCCCGAATTGGATGCCAAGATCGCCGAGATCGCCCAACTTGCCGGTCACGGAGAAGAGTAGAGAGTAAAAGAGGGATGCAATGGAATTAATCGAAATAGGTAAAGTAGAAAATGACTATGATTCACTGACTGACCATTTCGAGATGCGTGAGAAAGAAAGCTGCATCTTGATATACGATAAATTTATTGAGGGGCTGTATGGGACCAACGAGTCGAAACACATCCAGATCCTCTTCGGGTTCCAGCGATCGGGACCATATGGGCTCAAATGCCTGACCGACTGCGGGGAGATCAAGGGCGTCTTCGCCACATGCATTCCGATGAGGCCGTCGTCCATAAACATGGCAACGGTGGAACTCCTCGGTCTGGAGAGAAACATACTTCGCGTGCGGGGACTGAACGCCGTAAATGGAAGTCCGGTCTACGACATAAAGCCCTTTGTCCCGGTTCTTGATGCGGCCACCGTGGAGGAAGAGAGAATGGAACATCTAAAAAAAAATCCCAGAAGGGACTTCATACAGGCCATATGCGCCAACGATAAGCTCCGCTGTCTCGTAAAGACAGCAGAGATCCACGGTCACTTCTGTCCGGGGAGCGCCCTCGGAGTCATGGCCTCGCTGTGTGGTCTGAGGCAAATGGGGTTGGAGTCCATATCTTCCGACGGATTAGAAAATCTCATGGCCGTGGTCGAAATTAACGCCTGCTTTGCCGACGGGGTTCAGGCGGTATCGGGGTGCACCCTTGGCAACAACTCTCTGGTATATCGTGATCTTGGTCGACATGCAGTAACGTTTGCCATACGTGGAAAAGCTACAGGGGTGCGCGTCCGGGTTCGACCTGATTTCCGCTCCCGCATAGACCGGGCGGTCCCTGAGTTCTACCCCCTTTTGGAGAAAGTCATTAAGAACAGACAGGGTAGCGCGGGAGAAGAAGCGGCTTTCAAGGAAAAGGGGCGGGAAGCTGCCTTCGCCGTCGTCAGGCTTCCTTTCGAGGAACTCCTGATCACCGAAACAGTCCAGCCTTTTTTGCCTGATTACGCTCCGATAACTGAGAGTGTCCTTTGCCCCGGCTGTGGGGAAACGATCATGTCCACGAAAGTGGTGACCAAAGGGGAAGGCCTAGGGCTCTGTCTCATGTGCGCAGGCAGGCAATATCGGCAGGTCGAGGGACAGGGGATTGTGGCAAGAGGTCGCAGAAAAGGACCTCTTTCATCCGGGAGCCGAGCATAACGTTTGGTATGCCGTCAGGAACAAATGGCGGAAATAGGGAAGACTCGAATGGGTAGCCTGGGAATTGACATAGAATATTCATGAATCAAATTGGTAACAATAAATGGCGGTCGTGTACAGTGCAGTTCGCAATTTGGCATAGGGGGTGGGCCACCAGGAGACCATGAAGACGAGGCGGGAGTTGAACCGGATGGCGATGCTTGAAGCCTTGCCAAACGGGGTCAGCTAAATTATCATGAAAGACGGAATCCATAGCTTAAGAAATCAGCACGCAAGTTCGAAACCGCCTGACGACGCACACAAAAAGCTTGCGCGAGACTTTTTGCAAAAATAGGAACGGACGGACAATGGCTGACACGAATAGCTACTTACAAAGCCTGCTGGTGACCGACCCGCTGTTTGTACCGGTCATGCGTTCGGCAATTCAGGCGCTGGAGCTTCCTGCGGGAAGCCGGGGACTGGATATAGGATGCGGCATCGGCATGCATGTCAGAATAATGGCGGAGGCGGTGGGAGCGAAAGGGCACATAACCGGCATCGATATCGAGCCTGCATTTATTGCATATGCCGAAAAAGCGACAGGAGAGGCCGGACTATCGAAAAGAGTATCTTTCCGGGAAGGGAATATGAACGCGTTGCCGTTCGATGATAATACCTTTTCGTGGGCATGGAGCGCCAACCTTATCGGATATAACCCCGCAAACCCCCTTCCTCCACTTAAAGAAATGGTGCGGGTGGTGAGACCGGGCGGTATTGTAGCAATCGTCTTTTATTCATCTCAAATGCTGCTGCCGGGCTATCCGCTGCTGGAGGCGAAGCTCAATGCCACTTCCTCCGGAATCGCTCCCTTTAGCACCGGAATGAGGCCGGAGCTACATAGTTTCAGGGCTCTGGGCTGGTTTCGCGAATTGAATGTACATGATGTCAGGGCACAGACCTTTGTCAGCACCGTCCAGGCTCCAATAAGCGATGAAACCTATAATGCCATGGCAGCGCTTTTTCAAATGCGATGGGTAGATGTGCATAAAGAGCTGTCCCGCGACGATATCGCTGAATACCGACGATTGTGCGAACCGGACTCGCCGGACTTTATATTAAAGCATCCGGACTATTACGGTTTCTTCACCCATACCATATTTCACGGTCACGTGCCCGTGAGTTTGTAGCTTGGCTTTGGCTTCTGCTAGATAATAAAGAAGTAAACTAAATCTCCAAACTGGACCCGGATGCGTATTCCGAGCGATCCCGGCCAGTCATTCCGACGGAAGCCGGCCACCTG
>CAZZCH010000039.1:0-27810 GCA_964652895.1 uncultured Eubacteriales bacterium | reverse complement strand
TCGAAATAAGACTCTCTCCGCACCGGCCGATGCCACAACTTATTGAGTAATTACAGTTCTTCCGCGTCCTGAGGGAGTTCATCAAGGGTCTGCCCCCGGTCGACGAAACGGCGCTCGTGAAGTATCGGGCATTTCTCGACGGCTGGGTCACGGCGATGAAAGCCCGTCCGGACCTCGTCGTCGACAACATCAGTTGGGGGATGTTGGCCAGCCGGGAACTCGCCGGCAAGTATTCCCCGGAGTGGCTCGAGTCGTTCAACCAGTCCCGGCACTACCTCCGGGCGGGATTCGCTCTCTACGACGTCGAAAGGTATGCCGACGCGCTGGCCGTCTTCGAACGGCTCGAAGCGAAATTCAGCGGCAACCCGCAGATGAAGGCCCTGGGCCTTATCTGGCAGGGGCACATGCTCGACCTCATGGGCAAGCGGCCTGAGGCCCTGGCGCGCTACCGGACGGCGGCCGAGATGGACCTATCGGACACCTGGTCGCATGGCCAGTACGGCCTGAATTACGAGCTCAGCCCCTACGCCAGGGAGAGGCTCAAAACGCCGTTCAAGCGGATCGAAAATGGTTCGCTGGACTGACCGAGACGAACCCGCCCGACGCGTCCGTGTCGGCGCCTTGACGTCGCCGGCTATCGGGGATATACTGAATTAGCGATTAGGGGACGGTCATGCCTCAGCGGAATACGGGAAGAATGCTTTCCGGGATCATCATGGTATCGGCGCTGTGCTTGATACTCGGCGCCTGCGAAAGCACGGGATTTCAGGGTGTGCACGGTCAATGGCATACCTATCTTGGCTCCGCCAGCCCGGATTACGGCGAGCGCATAGCCCTCGACAGCCTCGGGAACATCTATGTCGCCGGATACAGCGTCGGGGGCTTTTCTCAAGCCGAATCCGGCTGGGGCTCGCCCATATCGCCCTTCACCTTCGTATCCGCCGGGACCGTCAATGCCTTCGTGGCCAAGCTGGACGCCGGCGGTCGCCTGGTCTGGAACACTTTCCTCGGATATTCCGGCGTCAGCGACCCGGACCTCTACGGAATCGATATCGTCCTGGACGGCGCCGGGAATATCTTCGTCGCATCGTTTTGCGACGGCGATTGGGGCGATCCAATCCAGCCCAGCCCGGGCCAGGGCGATTGCCTCGTGGCCAAGCTGAGCAACGATGGGCAATTGCTCTGGCATACGTTCCTCGGCTCCCGGGACCTCCACACGGGCCGCGGCATTGCGCTCAACGGGGCGGGAAATATCCTCGTGACCGGCGCCAGCTACCAAAGCTGGGGTTCCCCCATCAATCCCTTTTCCGGTGACGTCTGTGCTTACGCGGCCAAGTTGAACGATGAAGGCCAGCTCATTTGGAATACTTTTTTGGACCAACTAACGGTCAGCCACGGGATCGCCGTGGACAAGAATGACAACATCTATCTCACGGGGATATATTGGCACGGCATCGGAGGCGCGGCTGACGCCTTCGTGACCAAGCTCAGTCCGGACGGCACCCAGGCATGGCAGTCGTTCCTCGGCGGGGACGGTTCGGACTACGGAAGGGCTATCCGGTCGGATGGGCTGGGGCATCTTTTCGTGTCCGGAACGAGCGGCGATTCCTGGGGACCCGGCGCGGACACTTATTCGGGCGGGTGGGACGCTTTTGTCGCGAAGCTCGATGAGGATGGAAATCTGGAATGGAATTCTTTCCTCGGCTCATCGAACGCGGATGATGGCTACGACGTCGCTCCGTCCGGCGGTAATCGCATCCTTACGACTGGGTCGAGCTATTCAGGCTGGGGCCCCGGGGCCAGGCATTTTCGGGGGGCCGAAGACGCCTTTGCGGCAGAAGTTGATAACGACGGCGACTTGATCTGGGACGAATTCGTCGGATGCGCGGGGATCGAATCTGGCAGGGGAATCGCGGTCGGCGCCGACGCCAGCGTCTTCATCATCGGATACGCCGATACTTCTTGGGGCCATGCCGTCCGGCCGCATTCCGGTACTTACGACGCGTTCGTCACCAGGATCAAGGAATAGCGGCCCGCGTTCCCGCGCAAATCCAGGCGGAAGACCGGGTGACCACTCCCTCAAAACGGCCCAAGGCGGATGGCGTTGGCCAGGATGACCGCGCCGCAGCCGATGGCCAGCCAGATCGCGAGGAGCGGCAGGAGCCAGCGGACCCAGACCGTCCAGGGGATCTTCAGGATGGCCAGCGCGGCCATGAAATATCCCTGGGTCGGAACGAATACGTTGGTCAGGCCGTTGCCGAGCTGATAGGCCAGGACGTTGGTCTGGCGAGTGATGCCGACAAGGTCGCCGAGCGGAGCGAGAATGGGCAAGGAGACGGCCGCCTGCCCGCTCCCCGAGGGCACGAGGAAATTGAGAAGGTTCTGCATGACGTAAATACCAACGGCGCTCAGCCAGGACGACCAGCCTTGGACCGTCATGACGAGGGCATGGGTGATGGTGTCGATGACCCGGGCGTCCCGTAAAACCACGAGCGTCGCCCGGGCCAGGCCGACGATGAGCGCGGCGTAGGTGATGTCGGCGGCTCCCTGGATGAAAGCCTTGACCGTGTCGTCGAGCGACAGCCCGCCGATGGGGCCGGCGACAAGGGCCAGCCCGAAAAAGAGACCGGAGAGCTCAAGGATGCCCCAGTGCCAGCGGATGGCTCCGACCACGAGCAGGACGAGCGCTCCCAACAAGGCGGCCATGACGAGCGTGTGTTTTGTGGTGAAAGGCTCGGCCTTATCCGCATCCGACAGGGGTTCGCGCGTCTTATCGAATTCATACATCCGGCTGAGGCCGGGTTTGGCCCCGACGCGCCGCGCATAGCGCGTCATGAAAACGACGGTCACGGACGTCATCACCGCCCAGAGCCCGAGCCGGAAGCCCATCCCGGAAAAGAGCGGCAGCCCGACGATGCCCTGTGCGACGCCGACGGTGAACGGGTTCATGAACGCGGCGGCGAAACCGGCGTTGGCCCCGACCAGGGCGATGCCTCCGGCGACGAGCGAATCGTAGCCGAGCGACCGGGCGAGGAGCAGGAGCACCGGCAGGAAGACGAGCGTTTCCTCGGCGATGCCGATCGTGCCCCCGCCGACGGCGAAGACGACGGTGAGGAGCGGGACGATGAACGCTTTATTCTGTTCGAGACGCCGGACCAGCGAGCGGACGCCGGCCTGGATGACCCCGGTCCTGTTCAGAACCCCGAAGGTACCGCCGATGATGAAGATATAGAAGACGATCTCGGCGATCTCCCGGAGGCCCCGGGGGAAAGCAAGGATGAACGCACCGAGCCCGGCCGGACGCGCCTCGACGGAATGAAAGGACAGCGGGTCGACCACTTCCCTGCCCTGTTCGACGATGCGGGTGTAGCTTCCGGACGGGATAATCCAGGTCGTGAGGGCGGCCAGCGCGAGCAGGCCGATGAGCAGGACGTAGGTATGCGGGACGCGGCTCTTCATCGCGATCAAGCCGCCGTGAAGCGCCGGGCCGCGGCCGCGTAGAGGCGGGCGGCCAGGTAAACATCCTCGAGGAGAACGCTCTCCTCCGCCGAATGGGCCAGTTTGAGCTCGCCCGGCCCCCAGACGATGGTCGGTATGCCGGCCTCGCGGGAAAGCAGGGCTCCGTCGGTCCAGGCCGGGAAGACGGCCGTCGGAGGAGCGGGCCGGCCCATGTCCCCGAACGACTGAAGCGCGGAACGCACGAGGGGGTGCCCGGGGTCGATGACGAGCGGGCCGTGGAGCATCGTGGCCATGCCGCCGGGCATCCGGGTGAGTTTCGTCTTGAGTCCGGGAAGCCCCTCCCGGACCCGCGCGAGCAGGGATTCGATGTCCCCGAAAACCTGATCGATCGTTTCGGTCGAGACCCAACGCCGGTCGAGCTGGAGGCGGCAATCGGCGGCGACCATGCTCGGCTGCTGGCCGCCGTGGATCGTGCCCATGTTGATCGCCGGGAGGCCCAGGACCGGGTCGCGCCTCCGCGCGAACCCGGGAACGAGGTCCCTCTCGACGAGCGAGACGAAGCGGGCCGCGGCGACGATGGCGCTGATGCCCGCCTCCGGGGTACTGCCGTGGGCGGCCTTGCCTTCGAATTCGACCTCGAGCCATTCGAGCCCCTTGTGGCCGATGGCCACCTGATTCTCGGTGGCCTCCCCAATGACCGCGCCGTCGGCCTTGAAGCCGGAGCCGATGAGGGCCTCGGCGCCGAGGCTCTCCATCTCCTCGTCGATGACCGCGGCCAGGGTGACCGAGCCCGAAGCGGGGCCGCCGGACTCCTTGAGCAGGACGAGGGCCCCGGCCATGGCGGCCAGCGCGCCTTTCATATCCACGGTCCCCCGACCGAAGAGGCGGCCGTTCTCGACCGTGGCCGCGAGAAGATCCACCGACGCCCCGGCATTCGGCGGCACGGTGTCCACATGGCCACAGAAGAGGAGGCGCGGCCCGGGTTTCTCGCCGGCGACCGTCGCCAGCAGGTTCGGCCGGCCCTCCCGAACCTCGATGAGCGTCGAGGCGATATCGTTCTCCCGGAGATAAGCTTTAAGCTCGAGGACGGCGGCCTCCTCCTGCCGCGCCACTCCCGGATAGCTCGGCGCCCTGACCATGGCCTGCAAAAGTCCGAGGATCCCGCTATCGTCCATTGCTCCTCCTTCCGTCTCGCCTTCGCCGACACTATAATGAATTCCTTCGCCGCGTTCAAATTTTGAACCGGCAACGTTTTAAGGCTATAACCGGTTATCCGAATGAGGAGAAAAGTGCATGAAAACAAGGGCTATCCTGATTTTAGCCGCATTCGTCCTGGCCGCGACGCTCGTCGCCGGCCAGAAAGTCGAGACTGTTGATGGTATCCGTCTCGTCCACAACTCCGGGCCCGGCGCCTGGGGCAAGACGCCCCAGGTGACGCTCGAGCCCGTCCGCGTCCTGGGCGACGTGGACACGGCCGACGAGAACCTGGCTTTTTACATCCCCATGAACATCGCCGTCGACGCCGCGGGCAACATGTACGTCGTCGACTCGGGGAATCACAGGATCCAGAAATTCGATCCCACGGGAAAATACGTGGCGACCTACGGCCGCCAGGGCCAGGGACCGGGCGAGTTCTACTACCCGTCGTGGCTGTCTCTGGACGCCCAGGGCTTCCTCTACGTCTCGGACCCGAATAACCAGCGGGTGCAAGTCCTGACCCCCGACGGCAAGGACCATAAGACGATCAAGCTCCTCGAAACCGGCGCGGGCGACGTTTTTTGGACGAGTTCGGGGCAACTCATCATGGGCCAGCCGCGGATGCGCTTCATGATGAACCCGGGAGGCGGCGAGAAGCCCGCCGCTCCGCCGAAGATCGTCAAGGTCCTCGACGCCGACGGCAAGATCATCAAGGAATTCGGCGAGCCTCGCGACTTCGGCGAAGAGCTCGTCAACAATGCGGCGAACGACGTGATCGTCACGGTCGACGGCTCGGGCCAGGCCACCCTCGTATTTCCGGCCCAGAACCGGATCGATCATTACGCCGCCGACGGCCGCCTCCTGTGGCGGGCGGACCGGGAACTCCCCTATTCCATGGAGATCAAGGACAAGGGCCAGATGGACAACAGCGGCGGCGGCAGGGTTAGCATCCGCATGCCCCAGCTCATCCGCTGCGCAAGCGGCGTCGCCGTCGACGGCAAGGGCCGCGTCTGGATCGTCACCCTCGCTCGCCAGCTCAAGAAAGAGGAGCAGGTCTCGACCGGCGTAACCATGTCCATGTCCTCGGGCGGCGGACGGACCATCGGCTACAAGGTCGAGGGGGACACGGAGCTTCGGACGACAGACGCCTACAAGCTCGAGGTCTTCGACGCCGAGGGCGTCCTCCTCGGGTCTCTGCCGCTCGACTTCTTCGTCGACGGGATCTTCATCTACGGCGACCGCCTCTTCCTCATGGACAAGTACCGCGGCACGCAGTTCCGGGAATACAAGATCAAGGGGTGAGCCGGTTTCGAGCTCGGCCTGACCGGATAGAAACCGATCCATCCAAAGATTTTCTTGACCTCCTCCATTCGGCAGGCTATGCTTTTCTCATGCAATTCACTGGGAGGCAACAAATGCTTGCGAGAGTCAAATCGTTAGGAGTCCTTGTTTCCGCCTTGTTGGTCATGTGTTCATTAAGCTGGCCGGAGGAAGCCAAGAAAGGGCCCGATCAGGCCGCGGTGGCAAACCCGGAGATCCGTGGGGCCGACTTGCTGTTCCCGCCGGGCTTCGATGACCTCTTCGATAAGGTCTATTATGAAACCAGGGGAAAAAACTCCAATCCGGCTCAAACAACGGCCGGCCTAGCGACCGGTGAGCCGAATAAATCCTCGCGACTCAGCCTCAGGCTCTACGGCGGATTAAGCCATCTGGCGGCGGCGGACGTGAATGAGGGCTGCGACGGCTTCTTCGAGTTACTCGAGCTCTATAATGCCTTGGGGATAGGAACCGCTTTGGGCGGCTACAACCCTATCCACGCCGGCTACAATTTCGGAGCCGACCTCGTTTTCCAGCTCACTCCCAACATCGGGGTGGGTATCGGCGCCGGATACCTGCGGAGCTCCAAGAGCTCCCTCATGACGTTATCGATCGAAGAGGAAGAGATCACGTTGACGGACACTCCGATGCTTAGCGCCATCCCCATCCGGCTCGCGGTGTTCCTCACCGTTCCCCTCGGCGGAAAATTCAACTTGACCGCGGATGCCGGGGCCGCCTATTACGCGGCGCTCAAGTTCGACGCCACGCAACGAATTGAATTTGCCGCAGATGATTGGCAAGAGATGTCGCTCAGCGCCAACCGGAGCAGCCTGTCCGACAACTTGGGTTTCCAGGGGAGCCTGGGACTCGAGTACAAGCTCTCCCCAAAAATGGGCTTTTTCATCGAAGCCGTCGGCCGCTACGCCCGCTTCAAGAACTTCGACACGGCCACGGGAACGAACCGGAGCAGCGGCGGCGGCACGGATACCGGTGAGGGGAAGCTTTATATCGAGGAAATGACGTCTGCGGGAATGGGAACGTGGAGCTGGTTCACGATCGAGGAAGTCCCCCCTACTCCGGACCCGCCCGATGTCACCTACCGTGAGCCGAAGATCGACCTCAGCGGCTTCAGCCTCCAGGCGGGGATACGTATCCGGTTCTAGGGGCCAAATCGGAATCCAGCCGGAGCCGCGAACACGCCTCGGCCGATTTCTTTTGACACTCCCCGCGGCGCTGTGTACCCTTTTCGTGGAGGTGCTGGAACCATGACCGACAAGCATTCACTCAAACGTCGCGATTTCCTCTGGGGCTCCACGGCGGCGCTCGTCGTCGGGATCACGGGGAGGCTTGCCGGCCAAGCCCCGGCGGCGGGCGTCGGTTCGATCGAAGAGGCCGCGGCCAAGGCGGGCCGTCTGCCGCGTCGGAAATTGGGCTACAGCGGCCGCGAGGTCTCCATCCTGATCGGGGCGGGCGATATGGCCCCGCCCCGTTCGAGGCGGGCATCCTGTGCGGCATGAACTACTGGCACAAGGCCAACCAGTGGGCGCGGAGCGGGACGCCCCAGGCGATCCTGAAGGACCGTGAGGCCCACTATTGCCAGGTGACCGTGGACCGCGTCAGCGGGAACCAGGAGACGGGCCGCATCGACGAGGAGGCGCATGTCGCCTTTGTCAGGGACTCCCTGCAGCGGACGGGCCTGGGCTATTACGACGACATGCAGTTCCATTTCGGATACCACAACGCGGCCGAGGTCCTGACCGCGGTCATTGCAGACGGGCTGTTTGAGCACGCCCAGTTCATGTATTCCTACGGCGCCGACCCGGCCATGGACGGGTTCCTCGAGCTCGCCCGGAAGAAGGGTTTCGGTACGACCGCCATAAAAACGGCGCGCGGCATCGGCCGCATGCGAGAGGACCAGGCCTTCATCGACAGCCTTCCGGAGGACACGGCGCCCCACAACGCCCTGACCCGGTGGCTGACGACCGCCACCAAGCTCGACGCCGCAGTCATCCGCGTCAGGAACCTCGACGAATTCGCCGAGACGTATTCCGGAGCCGGCCGGAGCCTGCGCGCTGGGGACGTCAGGGCCATCGAAATAATGGCGGCCCGGGCCGACCGGACGGCCTGCCGGCTGTGCACCGAGTGCCAGCCGCATTGCCCGCAGCATATCTCCATCGCCGAGATCCTGCGCTTCGAGCGCTACGCCGTCGACGACGGGGATATCGGCAAGGCCAGGACGCTTTACGCCGGACTCGACCGGCGGGCGGATGCCTGCGCCGCCTGCGGCTCCTGCCTCGCCCATTGCCCGCAGGGCCTGCCCATCCCCGACAGGCTGGCGGCGGCTCACGCCCTGCTCCACCGCGCCTAGGGTGGGGGCGCTCCGGCGACGCTAACCGGTGAGGCGCGGTCAGCGCGTGGCGGGCCGGAATCCCGCTATATTCGGGCATAATCGGACATCTCCACCGCTTCCGTTGACGTCCGGGCGTCCAGCCCTATCTTGGATAGCGTCGGGGGACGATTTTCCAGATCAGCAAACCGCGGGCACTGGGCCAGGCACCAGGGGGGGCCGGTGCGTTCCGGCGCACGCTTGACTCCGGAGCACCCGTCGTCTCTAATAGAGGCATTCCAAGCAGGAGATCCGCCCCATGATCAATAAGAAAAAAGCCGCTATCCTGGTCGTGGCCCTGGTCGTTTTGGCCGTGGCCGCCATCATCATCCTCTTTAAAGGCCAGGCCGCAGCTGCGTCCACGGAGGCCCAGCAGGCCGAAGTCCGGCCCTCGCCCGTCGTGGTCGGCCAGCCCATGCCCGACTTCACCCTGCCCGTCTACCAGGGCGGAACGTTGACCCTCTCGTCGCTCCGCGGCAAGAATGTCCTCATCCTCTTCCCGCGCGGCTACGCGGCCGAGAGCTATTGGTGCACGATCTGCAGCTACCGGTACGTCGAGCTGGCCGAGCTCGAGAAGGCGAAAAAGATCCGCGAGAAATACAACGTCGAGGTCCTGGTCGTCTTCCCCTACCCCCGGGACATCGTCAAGGCCTGGCTCGAGGCCCTGCCGGGCCAGCTCGAGACGGTCAAGAACACAAAAAACCCGGCCGACCCCTCCAAGCTCGACGAAAAGGGCAAACTCCGCATGGAACGTTTCCGCCAGCTCTTCCCCGCCGATTACTCCCTTGAAAAAGGGACGATCCTGGCCCCCTTCCCCATCCTCGTCGACGGCGAACGGCATCTCTCCAAGGGACTGGGGCTCTTCCAGACGGAATGGAGCGGCAGCAAGGTCGACCAGAACATTCCCAGCGCCTACATCATCGACGCCAACGGGGTGCTTCAGTTCAAGTACCTCGGCCAGACGACCGTCGACCGGCCGGGCTACGACTACCTCCTCAAGGTCCTCGAGGTCATCAACGGACAGAAGTAGGCCGTTTCCGCCAAGATTTCATCCCCTCCGACGACTAAACGGGTGGAGAAACCGATGAAAAAGACCGCCTTAGTCTTAATGGCCGCCTTTTTCCTGACTATCGTGTCCGCCACCGCGGCCACGAAACCGCGGATCGCTCCTCCCCCGCTCCGGGTCGAGGTCATCACGGTCCAACCGGGCCCTCATCACGTCTGGGTCGCGGGCTACTGGAAGTGGTCCAGCATCAACTATACCTGGATCGAAGGCCGTTGGGTCAAAGCGAAGGCGAACAGGACCTGGGTCCCGGGAAATTGGAAGCGGATGGGCAGTTTCTGGGCCTGGACGCGCGGGCACTGGGAAAAGATCGCGAGCAGCGAGCCTAAACTCCAAAAAAAGAAAAAGAAGTAAGCCCCCCCCCCCTTTTTGTGCTAGTTCTTGACATCCTTCCGCCGCCGGCCCTATAGTCGGTTCGGCGGGGCCCTCCCGCTCTCATGAAGGAGGTCGATCCGATGGAAAGTGAAACGCTCAAGGTCTATCGTTATCGCTGGCTCGTGCTCCTCGCTTTTGTTCTCGTAGGCCTCATGACCCAGGTGCTCTGGATCACGTTCGCCCCGATCACGAGCGCCGCCGCCGTTTTCTACGGAAAGTCCGATCTCATGATCGGGCTCCTGTCCATGGTCTTCATGATCGTCTATATCCTCGTCGTCCTGCCCGCGGCCTGGGCCATCGACACCTGGGGCTTCAAAGCCGCCGTCGGGCTCGGCGCCGTTTTGACGGCCGTCTTCGGGCTCCTGCGCGGCTTCTTCGCTTCGAACTACACGATCGTTTTCCTCTCCCAGGTCGGGATCGCCGTCGGCCAACCCCTGGTGATCGGCGCCATCACCAAGATCGCGGCGCGCTGGTTCCCGGTCAGGGAACGGGCGACGGCCTCCGGCGTGGGCACGCTGGCGCTCTACCTCGGCCCTCTGGTGGCCATGCTCCTCACGCCGTATTTATACCTGCGCGTCGGCATGAGCCGGATGCTCCTCCTCTACGGATTCGCGTCGGCCGTCGCGGCGGGCTTTTTCCTTCTCGTCGCCCGCGAACACCCGCCCACGCCGGCCGGACGAGACGAGCGCGTCCTGATGTTCGACGGCCTCAAATCGATGCTCCGCCAGCGCGACTTCCTCTTCCTCCTGATCATGTTCTTCGTCGGATTGGGCATGTTCAACAGCATTTCGACCTGGGTCGAGGACATTGTCCGGCCGCGCGGCTTCTCCATCTCCCAGGCCGGGGCGCTCGGCGGCCTGATGCTCGTCGGCGGCATCGTCGGCGCGGTCGTCATCCCGCTCGTATCCGACAAGTCCCGCCGCAGGAAGCCGTTCATTTTCATGGCCTTCGCCGGGCTCATCCCCGGGCTCGTCGGCATGACTTTCGCCGCGAGCTACGGACTGCTCCTCCTGTCGGGTTTCGTCTTCGGATTCTTCCTGCTCAGCGCCGGACCCATCGGCTTCCAGTACGCGGCCGAGATCACCCATCCCGCTCCGGAGGGCACGTCCAACAGCCTTCTCTTGCTGATGGGCCAGATCTCGGGCATCGTCTTCATCATGGGCATGGACGCCATGAAGGACAGGGCGACCGGGGCCATGACGACACCGCTCCTCGTTCTCGCCGCCCTCGCCGTCGCCGGAGCCGTCCTCGCCGTCTTCGTCCGGGAATCACCCCTGTACTGCGGGAAGTGAGCGATGAAGGGTCCGTTCGCCGGTCAGTCCGGCGACGTCAACGCCGCATAGCATAACCGGCGGTAGTGCTCGATGATGTCGTGGATGACGTCTTCCTTGTCCATCTTGAGGACTTCGAGGGGGAACAGCCCGGGCATGAAGTCCTCGTCCGCCGTCTGATATTCCGCGGCCGTCGTCCGCCGCGCCTTGATCTGGAGTTTCAGGCGAAGCTCCACGGCGTTCTTGGACAGGGAGATCCGGTAATGGAACTGGTCGTCCTTGGTGCCCGGAAAGCAGACGCTGAAACGGATGTCCCGGTCCTTGGTCTTCTTCTGGCGGGACTTGATCCGGAAAAGGGCCAGCTCTTCGGCCAGGCTCTCGAAGGCGGGCTCGGCGATGAACTCGCAGAACTGGTTGAAATAGCCGATGGTTTCCGTTTGGCAGCGTTCGATGACCCGGAGGCTGTCGAAGTGGTGCGTGAGTTCCGTCTTCCAGTCGATCTTGCCCATCGTGGACTCCGCGTTCGGGGATTTTCCGTATGATAGCATAATCGGCGGCTCGGAGGAACAGGAAGTTGGAGCCGGGGCGGCAACCCGCCCCTCGGGGGGGGGTAGTGCCGGCTGAGGTCAGCAAAAGGGGGGTGATGATAAGTTTTTTGAGGGAGCCCTCTCCAGCCGGCGAAAGAGAGCCAATATCATTATAGCCCGGCGCGTCGAAAAATCAAGGACAAAATCGAAAAAAAACGAAAAAAATAACCTCAGGCGGCGCGGAGCAGGAAGACGCGCAGGTCCATGACGTTCGTCCCGGTCGGACCGGTGACGATCAAATATCCCGTCTGTTTGAAAAAAGAATAGGAATCGTTGTCGTCGAGATAGGCGGCCGGGTCGAGGCGCAGGGCGCGGGCGCACCCGGCCGTCGCGGTGTCGGCCCAGGCGCCGGCGGCGTCGGTCGGGCCGTCGATACCGTCGGTCCCGAGACTCAGAATGAGCCAGTCGAGGCCCTCGGCGTCGATCTTCCCCATCTCGATGAGCGCGGCCAGGACGAACTCGGTGTTGCGTCCGCCCCTCCCCCTCCCTTTCACCGTGACCGTGAGCTCGCCGCCGGCCAGGAGGCAGAGCGGCCGCGGCAGGGAGGCCGCGGAACAGGCCATCGCGGCCATGAACGCGGCGTAGTTCGCGGCGACCTTGCGGGCCTCCCCGCTGTCGGAAGACGACAGGAAGGCCGTCTCGAAACCGCGGCTTTCCGCTTCATGTTTGGCCGCGCGCAGGGCGGTCATGTTGGCGCCCACGATGAACGTGCTGGCGCGCGCGAAGACGGGGTCGCCCTCCTTGAGGGTCTCTTCGATCTCGCCCCGGCTGCCTTCCTCGAGCCGGGCCCGGACCAGGGCCGGGGCCGAATCCCAGAGGCCGTAGCGTTCGAGGACGCCGCGGGCGTCGGCGAAGGTCGAGAGGTCCCAGTGCGTCGGGCCCGAGGCGATCGTCCCCGGGTCGTCGCCGACGACGTCGGAGAGGACGAGCGTCACCACCGTCGCCGGGAAGGCCGCTTTGGCCAGGCGCCCGCCCTTGACGGCGGAGAGGTGTTTTCGCACGGCGTTGAGCTCGTCGATGGTCGCCCCGGCACGGAGCAAGTCATCGGTCAGGCGCCGTTTCTTTTCAAGCGTGATCCCCTCGGCGGGGAGCGTCAGGAGCGACGAACCGCCGCCCGAAATACAGACGAAGACGAGGTCCTTCTCCCCCGCCTTTCCGGCGATCTCGAGGGCCCTGCGGGCGGCCTCGACGCTTCCGGCGTCAGGGATAGGATGGGAAGCCTCGAGGATTTCGAGCTTGGGAACCGTCTTTACGCCCGGCCCGGGAACGACCACGAGTCCCGAGGTCAGCCGCTCGCCGAGGATGTCGGCGAGCGCGCCGGACATGGCCCCGGCGGCCTTGCCGAAAGCGACGAGGAAGATCCTCTCGAAGCCGGCCAGGTCGAGTGTCGTCCCCTTGATCCGGACGAGATCGCCCTCGCGGACAACGCTCTCCCGGACGAGGCGTTCCGGCGCGACCGCCGCGATGGCCGCCCGCCAGATGGCCTCGGCGTCGCTGAGGAAGCCGCCTTCGGCTTGTCTGTTTTCGCTCATGCGACCACTATAACCTATTCCCGGGCCTCCCGCCAATTAACCCCTCGACTCCCAGGCACTAAGGCTAAGGCTTATTAGGGGTAACCCTGAGCCTTAGCGAATGGGCTGTTCATCGCCTCCGTTGGGGAAAACCTTGACAGCTCCGGGGCAAGGAAATACGATAGTCATATCCGCCGGAAAGAACGGAGAACCTATCGAGGGAGGACGACCATGAGCCCGGAAATCAGCGACCTCTATGAAAAGTACGCGCACGGCACTATGGACCGCCGTGAATTCCTCGGGAAGCTGGCCGCACTGGCGGGCGGGACGGCCGCCGCGGCGGCCCTTCTGCCGGCCCTCGAACGCGGCGGGGCCGCGAGCCAAGTCGTTCCGAAGGACGACCCGCGCCTCGAAACGGGATACATCGAATACCCGGGAGCGACCGGTAAGGTCCGCGCCTACTCGGCCCGGCCCAAAGGCACGGACAAGCTCTCAGGCGTCATCGTCATCCACGAGAACAGGGGACTCAACCCCCACACCGAAGACATCGCCCGCCGGGCGGCCCTCGAAGGTTTCCTGGCCATCGCCCCGGATGCTCTGTCGCCCTTCGGCGGAACGCCGCAAAACCCGGACGATGCCCGGCCGCTCTTCGGCAAACTCGACGGCGAGAAGAACAAGAAGAATTTCGTCGCCGCGGTCGCCTACCTCAAGACGCACCCCCAGGCAACGGGCAAGGTCGGCTGCATGGGCTTCTGCTGGGGCGGCGGGGTCACGAACCAGGTGGCCGTCAACGCGCCGGATCTGGCCGCGGCCGTTCCCTTCTACGGCATGCAGCCCGCGGTCGAGGACGTCCCGAAGATCAAGGCAGCCATGCTCCTCCATTACGCCGGAGACGACGCGCGCATCGACGCGGGCATCCCGGCCTTCGAGGAGGCCCTCAAGAAGGCCGGCGTCGAGTACAAGATCTACATGTACGCGGGCGCCGGGCACGCCTTCATGAACGACACCGGGACCCGGTATAACAAGGAGGCGGCCGAGCTCGCCTGGCAGAGGACCGTCGCCTTCCTCAGGGAAAAGCTCAAGGCTTAGGGTTCTGACGCCGCCACTCGGCGGCCACTTCGGCGACGAACGGACTGACTCGGCCGAAGAACTTCTTGTAGCCCGCGCAGAGATAATTCAATCCCGGCTCGCCGTCCGGCGCGCGCGCGAACCGGTTCTTCGGGCACTCCCCGTTGCACATCACCCGGACATCGCAGGCCCGGCAGACGCCTGGCAGCGTTTCGAGCTTGGCCAGCCCGAATGCGTGTTGGGCGGGGTTTTCGATAAGGTCGACGAGCGGTGTTTCGCGGATGTTGCCGATACGGTGCGCCTCATCCACGAAGTGGTCGCAGGAGTAGAGATCCCCGTTCCGCTCGAGGACGGGGACGTCGCCACAGACCGGCCTGAAGATGCACAAGGAATGCTCCTGCCCGAAAGCGGGCCGGGCCGCCTCCTCGACGATCTGGATCTTGATGCGCCCGATGTCGCGGTCCACCCACTCGTCGAAGACGGCGCAAAGAAAATCGCCCCAAGCTTCGGACGGCACGGTGTCGGGGCTGACGCCGCCCGGCGCGTCCGGCCGTCGCTCGACCAGAGGGAGGAACGTCACGTATGAGGCGCCGATCTCGCGGAAAAAGCCGTAGACCTTCGCGGGATGCCCGACGTTGGCCGCACTGACGACGCAGAGGATGTCGGCGGGGACGCCGTGCCGCCGCAGGATCTCGTAGCCGCGCATCGTTTCATCGAAGGAGGATCGCCCGTCCCGGGTCAGGCGATGGCGGTCGTGAAGCTCACGGGGCCCGTCGAGGCTGAGCCCGACGGAAAACCCTTCGGCCGCGAGAAAGCGTCCCCACTTATCGTCGAGGAGCGTGCCGTTGGTCTGCATGCCGTTGGCGATCGTTCGGCCGGACGGACGGTGCCGGCGCTGGATCTCGACAATACCGCGGAAGTAATCGGCGCCGAGGACCGTCGGCTCGCCGCCGTGCCAGGAGAAGCGGATGACCTCGTCGGGCGAAGCGGCGATATGCTGAGCGATGTAGTCCTCAAGGAAGACTTCGGGCATGCGGAGCGGGCCCCGGCCGAGACCCGAGGGGCTTCTTCCAAGGTAGTAGCAATAGCGGCAGGCCAGGTTGCAAGCGTCGCCGGCCGGCTTGACGAAAACCTGGAATCCGCGCGTCGCGACCGTCATGGGCTCTTTTTCCGGCCCGAGTATAGGTGAAGGCGCTTGGCCGGTCAAGAAGGCAGGCTCGCTCCGGGAACCTCTCCCGCGGAGGGGCTTTGGCGGAGAGCGACGATACGCTACAATAGTCCGGAGGACATGGACTTGACGAAACGCCCGCTCTCCCTCCCGCGCGCCGCGGCGCTCCTCGCGGGAGTCGCTCTTCTCTCCGGAGCGACCGTCCGGCTGTCCGGAGCGTTTTCCGGCCAGTCCCCCTCCGCCGCTTCGACCTCTCCGTCCGCCACGGCCTCCACGTCCCAGAGCGTCTCGGACTTCGAGCAACGACTCAGCCGCATCAACGGGCAGATCAAGGACCTCAAGGCCCGCATCGAGGCCGAGGCCCGGAGGGAATCGTCGGTCCTGTCGTCATTGGCCCGGGTCAACCTCAACAAGAGCCTCGTCCAGAGAGAGCTGGCCGCCCAGAACGTCGAGCTCGAACGGGCCCGGGCCGATCTGGCCTCGATCCAGGCGGACATCCAGGCCATTCGCTCGAACCTCGACCGGGAGCGCGAATCGATCGAAAAAACCCTGGTGACCCTCTATAAATTCGGACGGCTCGATTTCTTCCAGTTCCTGCTCCAGGCGCGGGACATGGAAACCTACGCCTCCGAAAGCAAGAACCTGGCCATCCTCGCCCGTTACCAGGAGGACGTCGTCTCCAGGTTCCTCCGCTCCCTCGACGAGCAACGCGCCGCCGAATCCGCCCTGGACAGCAAGCAGAGGGACCTCGCCGAGATGGTCCGGGCCGCAAATCTCAAAAAGCGGGAGCTCGAAGCCGAGGCCCGCAAATACGCCGCCCTGGTCCAGGAAACCCGGAAAAACAAGGACACCTTCAAGCAAACCCTCGACGAGCTCTCCGCGAGCGCCGGCGAGCTCCAGAAGATGATGAACAAGATCATCAGCCAGGAGTGGGTCCTCCCCACGGCCTTCGTCCCCCTCTACGAGAGAAGGGGCCGGCTCCCCTGGCCCTTGGAGGGGAAGGTCATCACGAACTTCGGTTTCGAACGCCACCCCGACTTCAAGACGATGGTCATGAACAAAGGCGTCGAGATCAGCCCGGGCCAGGACAAGTCGCTCATCCTGTCCGTCCACACGGGCAAGGTCGTCTACGCGGACTACTTCCAGGGCTACGGCAATCTCCTCATCGTCGACCACGGCATGACCTATTACTCGCTCTACGGGCATTGCGCGGAGTTCCTCGTCGCCGTCGGGGACATGGTCCGGGCCGGACAGCCCGTGGCCATGGTCGGGGACACCGGTTCCCTCAAGGGGGAATGCCTCTACTTCGAGATCCGCTACAAGACCAAGGCCCTCGATCCCTTGCAATGGCTCAAGCGAAGGTGATAAAATAAATGTCCGTTCCGCCATGAAAGTTCCGCGATACCGTTGGTTCCTTTGGGCGGCCTTCCTGGCCGCGGCCCTGTTCTTTATCGTCCAGATGGGGTTCCTCCCGGGCGGCTTCAAGCAGGCGGCGCCCAAGGGCTTCGAGCTCCTCGACTCCTTGATGCGTCTCGTCCGGAACGACTACCTCGAGGTCAGGGACCCCGTCCAGACGGCCGAGGGCGCCTACCGCGGCTTGGTCAACTCCATGGATCCCCTCTCCGCCTATCTCACCAAGGATCTCGCGGCGAAATATCTCGCCATGACCGGCAAGGAAACGGATCCGGGGGTCGTCATCCTGAAGCGCTATGCTTCGTTCCCTCAGGTCGCGAGCGTCGTCGAAAATTCCCCGGCTGATAAGATCGGCATCAAACTCGGCGACCTTTTGAGCGCCATCGAGGGACGGAACAGCCTGAGCATGAGCCTGGCCGAGACGACGCTCCGGCTCAAGGGGACGGACGAACAGCCGGTCAAGATCCGCGTCCTGCGGGGCTACGAAACGCTCGACCTGGACGTGCCGCGGGCCCTTCTCTTCCCGAAGCCGTACACGTTCGTCCGGGCCGCCGGAAAGCCCGCGATCCTGCGCATCCACCGCTTCGCGGCGTCCCTCGACTCCGACCTCCGGAGCGAGGTCCTGCCTGCTCTCACGAACCCGAAAACAGCCCTAATCATCGACCTCCGGAACTGCCAGGACGGCGAATTCGAGGCCGCCCAGAAATTCGTCAACCTGTTCGTCAAGACGACGGACGCGGGGTCCTTCGAGAACCGGGGCGGCGCCAAGCAGACCGTCGCCTGCCCGGCCGAACCCGAGCTGGGGGCTCTCCCGCTCGCGGTCTGGGTCAACGCCGGAACGGCCGGACCCGCCGAGTTCGCCGCGGGCGTCCTCCAGGAAATCCGCAAGGTCAAGGTCGTCGGTTTTCCGACGCCCGGACTGGTCGGGCGGACGGAATATTTCACCCTCAAGGATGAGAGCGCGATCCTGCTCACTTCGGGCGTGTTCTCCCTGCCTTCGGGCCGGAAGCTCTGGGACGACGGCCTTCACCCCGATGTCTCCCTCCCGATCGACAAGCTTGACGAAAAAACCTATCTCGAGAAAACCATCCCTCTCCTGCCCAAGCTCTGACGGATGAGGAAGAGGCTCCCGCCCAAAAGCCGCCAACCCTGGCCGGCGTTTTATCTGGTCACGGCCGTCCTCTCCGCGATGGCGGTCATTTCATTCCTCCTCCTGGACTACATCAACATGGGGAAGGGTGAGCCCTCCTATATTTTTATCTCGCGGGAACAAGCGCGGGCCGCGGTGCCCACGGAAAAGCCGGCGCCGAAACCGATGGAAAAGCCCGCGGATAAACGCGTCACGAGGCCGTTCGAAGAGGTCCTCGCCGCAAGCTTGGCGGCGGCGGGAATCTCGGACGATACGGTCCTTCTGCTCAAGGGACCGAAGGGTCGGCCCCTCTTCGAGGTCGAGATCCCGGCCGCGCTCTATACCTCGATCGAGCGCGCCCTCGATAAGACCTTAAAAGACGGGGCCGTGAGTGTCCTTGACAAGAAAAGGACGCCCGGCGAGGACAAGACGGAGATCCTCTGGGCCGTGAGAAGGACCGCTCAAGAACAGGCTGGGATCTCCTTCATCCTGCCGGCAGAACCGCCGGCCTTCATCGCCGAGAAGGAGCCGACCGCTAAGAGGGCCTTCCGGGGCCAGGTGGCCCTGATCATGGACGACATGGGCAACAGCCTTGAGACGCTCGACAAGCTCATCGCCCTCGGGCGTCCGGTGACCGTTTCGGTCCTCCCCTACAGCGCCCACGCCGCCGACACGGCCAGGATCGCCCACGAGAACGGGCTCGAGGTTCTCCTCCATCTCCCTCTCGAGTCCGTCAACAACTATGAAGCCATGGCCAACACGGAGGGGATGATCCGGGCGGACATGGCCGAGCCCGACATCGTCCGGTCTTTCGAGTCGAGCTATTCCCGCGTGCCCTTCGCCGCGGGGATGAATAACCACATGGGCTCACGGTTCACCGCCGAGCGCGATCTGATGCGGGCCATCCTCCGGCCGCTCAAGATGAAGGGCCTCTTTTTCGTCGACAGCCGGACGACCTCGAAAACCGTGGCCCTCGAGGAGGCCCGCAAGATGGGCATCCAGGCAACGGAGCGCGACGTCTTCCTCGACGCCGACGCGGACCGGGGCCGGATCCGCGGCCGCCTCATCGAACTCTTCCAGAAGGCCCGGAAGAAAGGGCACGCGGTCGGCATCTGCCACCCGTTCCCGGAGACCCTGGCCGTCCTCAAGTCGAGTTTTTTCCTTCTCGATTCCTACGGCCTCGAAGCCGTCCCCGTCTCGCGCCTGGTCCGCTGAGTCGGACGGCTCAATACGCGCTCGCGGCCGGCGCAGAGAACGGCTTGATGCTTTTCAGTTCCTTACCGATGAGCTTCCGTTTTTCCTCGATCTCAAAATGATTCTGGAGGTTGATCCAGAACTCCGGGGAATTGCCAAAGAACCGGGCGAACCGCAAAGCCGTGGCGACGGAAATGCTCCGCTTGCCCCTGATGATCTCGCCTATCCGGGTCTGGGGTACTCCCGTCTCCTTCGACAGGCGGTAGGCCGTGAGGCCCATCGGCTTCAGGAACTCCTCTGAAAGGATCTCCCCGGGGTGGATATTCGGCATTTTGGTCATTGTCGTCGTCTCCTTAAGAGTGATAATCCGCGATCTCCACGCGGTACGCGTTTCCGTCCCGCCATTCGAAACAGATCCGCCATTGGTCATTAATGGATATGGCGTATTCGCCTTCCCGGTTCCCCGCTAGGCCATGAAGCCGGTTTCCCGGCGGCACCTTTAAATCCATGAGGCTCACGGCCGCGTGCAAAATGAGCAGCTTTCGTCTGGCGGATCGCGATAGGGCCGGAGGGAGCTTGCGGGAAGGCAGCCCCAGCCAGATCCGTTCCGTTTCTTTGTCTCTGAACGATACAATCACGCCGCGATACTATCACTTAAGGATACTGTTGTCAAGCCCTCGGTTTCCACGGCGGCCGGGGCCCCGGGCTTTGCCCGGGGGTCCACTTCCGCCGCGAAGGCGTGTCCCTTGACTCGTCCACTGAGCCGCGGGTTGAATAATTCTCCCCCGTCCGTTATCATAAAGGCGATAGAGAGGAGAAGCCGCATGAAGAAATTCGCGCTTTCCGTCGTCATCCTCGGCGTGCTGGCGCTCATCGTCCTGCCCGGATGCAAGGTCATGTCCAGCGAGGACCTGAAAAACTCGGTCGAGGTCCAGGACTTCACGTCCAGCTGGGTCTCCAAGTATTACCAGCCCTGGCCGCAGCGGCTCATCCTCGTCCCACAGATCTCGTTTCGTATCAAGAACATCGGACCAAAACCGCTGAATTACGTGAATTTCAACGCCGTCTTCAACTTCAAGGACGACCCGGAGAATTTCGGCGACGCCTTCAAGGCCGCTATTCGCAGCAAGGCCGTGCCGCCGGGCGAGTTGAGCCCGGTTATCACCCTGAGGAGCAACCTCGGCGTCGACGGGAAGAACCTGGCCGGCATCCGCGACAACCCGGCCTGGAAACAGGCGGAGGTCAGGCTCTTCGCCATCTCCAAGGGGTCATCGCCCGTCCGCCTCGGCATCTACGACATCTCCCGCGACATCGACTTCAAGGAGCCCGAGCCCGTCGGGCCGAAACCGGGAGAGGTCAAGAAGTAGGCGCGGCCGAGACATGAGCGCACTCGTCCCCTCCAAGGTGTTCCTGACCAAGGGCCAGGGCCGGCACAAGGAAAAGCTCGTCAGCTTCGAACTGGCCCTGCGCGAAGCGGGGATCGCCCCCTTCAACCTCGTCCGTGTGTCGAGCATCTATCCGCCGCACTGCCGCACCGTCTCCAGGGACGCGGGCCTGCGCCTGCTCGAGCCGGGCCAGGTCCTCTTCGTCGTCCTCAGCGAAAACGCCACCGACGCGCCCGGCGGCCTGATATCGGCGTCCATCGGCATGGCCGTGCCCCACGACCCGTCCCGCTACGGCTACCTCGCCGAGCACTCCAACTCCGGGAAATCCGAGAAGGAGACCGGCCGGCACACGGAGTACCTCGCCGCGGAGATGCTGGCGACGAAACTCGGGAAAAAGCTCCGGCGGCCGGACGGAGGGAAACCATCCCAAGCGTTCAAGATCTCGAACGGCCTGTCGCTTCGGACCCGGAGCGTCACCCAGACGGCGACGGGAGAGGCGGGCTTGTGGACGACGGCCCTGGCGGCCGCCGTGCTCATCCTCGAACCCTAACTTGGGCTATTTATCGAGCGGTTCGGGTTTGAGAATCTTGACGTAGCTCCGTTCCCGGAGGGTCTTGATGTAGGCGTCGCCCTTCTCGGCACGCTTTTCGTTGTAGATCTTCTCCTCGACATCTTTCCGGGCGTCCTCGAACGGGAGCAGGTGGCTGTCCTTCTTCTCCACGAGGTTGAGCCGGTACCAGCCGTTCTTGTTGTTGACCCAGGCGCTCACCTCGCCGGCCTTGAGCTTTTCGACGGGCGGTTCGAGCGACTTGTCGAGTTCTCCCGCCTTGAAGGTCCCCAGGTCGCCCTTGGACTCCTTCATCGGCGGATCGGAGAGCTCCCCGGCCACGTCGGCGAAAGCGGCGCCGGACTTGAGCTTGGCGTCGACCGCGGCCTTGAGCGTCTCGCATTCCTCGGGCGTGCGGCCCTCGGACGCGAGATAGATGGCATGGAGCTTGTATTCTGTCGGCAGCGTGAACTCGGCCGGGTTCTTCTTATAATACTGGACGACCTCGGAGTCCTCGAGGACGATGGCCCGCTCCACCTCGGAGTAGACGACGGCCTGCCTCATGATGCCCTCCTCGTACTGCTTGAGCCAGGTCTCGAAGGACATGCCCTGCTGTTCGACGGCCCGGCGGAGATCGGCGTCGGAAGTCATGCCGTTGTCCGTCTTGATCTTATCGATCATCGCTTTGACCTGATCGGCGACGTTCAGGTTCAGCTCCTTGGCCTTCTGGAGGAGGAGAAGCTCGGTGATCATGACGTCGAGGAGCTCCTTCTTGAGCGCCGCGTACTGTTTGTCATATTCCTCCTGGGGCAGCTGGGCGGCTCGGATCTGCTCCAGGGTCATGTCGAACTGCGCCTTGTAATCCGAAAGGGTGATGATGTCGTCGTTGACGACGGCCACGATCTCCTCGACGACTTCCTGCCCGCCGCCGAAGACGGCCGCCGAACCGAGCATGCCGGCCAAAATGAAACCCGCTATGATCTTTTTCATTCGTCCAACCTCTGATAGGTAAAAAATAAGTTTTCGGAGAGGGCCTTCCAGCTCAAGGTGTCCTTGAGTCCCTCGAGGTGAGCGGCCAGGACGTCCTTCATTTTCTGGGCCATGATCCGTTTCTGGATCTCCGGGGCCGCCTCGCTCTCGGTCTGGAGGGCGGGGGGGAACTTCCGGTCCAGCCGAAAGATGTGGAAGCCATAGGAGGATTCGACGACCTGACTTGTCCTTCCCTCGTCCAGGGCGAAGATGACCCTCTCCATGTCCTCGGGGAGGTCGCCCGGCTGGAAGACGCCCATAACGCCCTTTCTCGAGGATTCCGGACCCAGCGACTCCGCCGCGGCGATCGCGCGAAATTCCGGTTCGCCGGTCCGTTCAAGCCGGCGGAGGACGGAAACCGCCTTCTCCTCGGTGTCCACGAGGATCTGGCTGACCTGGACCCGCTCCCGGAGCAGGAAGTCCTTCTTGTGCTGTTCGTAGTAGGCGAGGACCTCGCCACCGTCGACCCGGATGTCGCGAACGACGAGGAAGGTGTATTTCTCGACGAGGAGACGGTCGAAAATCCCCTCGGGCGGAACGGTATCGGACCGGCCGGATTCGTTCGCCGCGATGGCGTCTACGGCGAGCCTGGCCAGGGACTCCCTCTTCTCGTCCTCGGACAGGACGATCCCCCGCTCGCGCGCGGCCTCGAGCAGGATCTTCTCGTCGACGAATCTGTCGTAGAGGCTGCTCAAGGACTCGGCCGGCAGGCCCTTGGCGTCCACGCCCATCGCCTCGAGGTAAGCGCGAAAGTCGCCATTGACGAATTCGCTCTTCTCGACGCGCAGGATAGGACGGCCCGGCAGCTTGGCCTGGACGAGGCCGGCGACCCGGGAGACCGGCCCTTGGCCTTCGTCGCGCCCGCAGGCAGAGGCCAGGAGGAGGGCGACAAGCGACAGGACGGCCAGGAGCGCCGCCGGCGTCCTTCGCGTCTTCCGAGATCCGTATTGTTCGCACATCTTTTTTAGTATCAATTCATTGTAGTCTATTTGGATAACTCCATCAAGACCCCGACCGTCTCATCGAGGAGGGCCCGCTCGGTCGTCCCGCGAAAGGCGAGCGACATGACCCCCTCGGGCGATAGCGACCCGGAATACCGTCTGAGCAAGGACGTCACCCGGGACCAGTCGACGGGCGTTTGGGGCCGGAACCGGAACACGACCCGGTGTTCGCTTCGGTCGATCGAGCGGATCCTCAGCCGCTTAGCCAGGTACTTGAGAGCGCCGTAGCGGAGGAGGTTCTCGATCGGATCCGGCAGAGGCCCGAAGCGGTCGCGCGCCTCCTGGCGGATGCGGTCGATCTCGGCCAGGTCCTCGATCGAGGCGAGGCGCTTGTAAAGGTTGAGCCGGAGGTTGACCTGAGGCAGGTAATCCTCCGGAACACGGATGTCAACCTTGAGATGGATCTCGGGGTTCTCGTCCTCGACCGGTTCGCCCTTGAGCTCGCGGATGGCCTGGTCGAGCAGTTGCATGTAGTACTCGAACCCGACGGCTTCCATCGTCCCGTGCTGGCGGTGGCCGAGGAGGTTCCCGGCGCCCCGGATCTCCAGGTCGCGGGCGGCGAGGCGGAAGCCCGAGCCGAGTTCGCTGAATTCCTTGAGGGCCTTGAGCCGCTCCCGGGCCAGGGGCGTCAGCTCGAGGTAGGGCGGGACGAGGAAGTAGGCGTAGGCCTGGCGCGCAGACCGGCCGACGCGGCCGCGGAGCTGATAAAGCTGGGCCAGCCCGTAGAGGTCGGCCCGGTCGACGATCAGGGTGTTGACGAGCGGGATGTCGATGCCGTTCTCGACGATCGTCGTCGAAACGAGGACGTCGTATTTCCGGTCGACGAAATCGAGCATCCGTTTTTCGAGGGCCGGGCCGCCCATCCGGCCGTGGATGGCGACGACCCGGGCCTGGGGGACGAGCTTGACGATGAGCTCGGCGACTTTGTCGATGTCCTCGATCCGGTTGTGGATGAAATAGGCCTGGCCGCCGCGGCCGATCTCCTGCCGGACGGCCGAGGCGATGAGCTTGGCGTTGAACGGCGTCACGACGGTGTGGACGGCCAGCCGGTCGCGCGGTGGCGTCTCGATCAGACTGATGTCGCGCAGGCCCGAAAGCGACATGTTCAGCGTCCGCGGGATGGGCGTCGCCGTCAGTGTCAGGACGTCGATCGTGGACTTGAACTGCTTGATCCTCTCCTTGTGCCCGACGCCGAAACGCTGCTCCTCGTCGATGACGAGCAGACCGATGTCCTTGAAACCGACGTCCTTCGACAGGATCCGGTGCGTGCCGATGAGGATGTCGACGAAGCCCTTCCGGCAGTCCTCGACGACGGCCTTCTGCTCCCGGACGGTCTGCAGGCGGGTCAGGGCCTCGACGCGGACCGGGAAGAGGACCATCCGGTCGCGGAAGGTCTTGAGGTGCTGGCTGGCCAGGACGGTCGTCGGGCAGAGGATGGCGGCCTGCTTGCCGTCCATGACCGCCTTGAAGGCCGCCCGCATGGCCACCTCGGTCTTGCCGTAGCCGACGTCGCCGCAGAGAAGCCGGTCCATCGCCCGTTCCGCCTCCATGTCGTCGCGGATCTCGCGGATGGAGCGGAGCTGGTCCTCGGTCTCCTCGTATTCGAAGGTCTTGCCGAATTCCTCCTCCCAACTCCCTGCCGACGAGAACGGGTGCCCCTTCATGGCCCGGCGCTTAGCGTAAAGCTCGACGAGCTCCTTGGCCACGGCCTCGACGGCTTTCTTGGCCCGGGCCCGCGTTTTCTCCCAGGTGTTTGTGCCCAGCTTGTCGAGCGGCGGCGTCTCGGGGCCGGCCTTGGAGAACTTCTGGACGAGGTTGAGGTCCTCGACCGGCACGAGCAGTTTGTCCTCGTCCCGGTAATGGAGCTCGATGAACTCCCGGCCCTTGCCCTCGACCTCGAGCCTCTGCAGGCCGCGGAAGACCCCGATGCCGTAATCGGTGTGGACGACATAGTCTCCGGCCTGAAGGTCCTGGAACTGGGAGAAAAAGGGCTTCCGCGAGGCGCGGTTGACGATGACCTTTTCCTCGGTGAAGATGTCCTTTTCGGCGAAAAAATTCAGCTTCTCCTTCGGATAGCCGAAGCCTCCCGGCAGAGCCCCGAGGAGGAGGGCGACTTCGGAGCGGGGCGGGACGGTAAGCGGCGACTCGGTTTCGAGGACGGGGATATCGCTCTCCCGAAGCAGGCTGGCCAGACGCTGGCGCGTCCCCGTGTTGGAAAGATAGATGTAGCAGAGGTCGCGTTCGGCCTGGAGCTTCTTCAGGTATTGAAGAAAGAACGGGATCTTGTTGTCGAAACGGGGCACCGGCTGAAAGGAGAAGGAATAGACCTTCTTCCGGGCCGGCGCGCCGAGTTCCTCGAAGCGAACGGCCTCCTTGCGGACCCGCTGGAGGAGCCGCGGCGGGAAGATCTCCTCCGGCGGGAGGGCGAAGACGCCTTCGGCGAGGAGATCGGCGTACTGGCCGCGGAGCTCGTCGACGAGCGCGCCCCACTCGCAATCGACGGCCTCGGGGTTGTCGACGACGAAGACCGGGTCGCGGAGATAATCCGTGACCGGCGCGAAGCGGTCGCCGAGGAGGAGGGCCTGGGCGGCGAAGCTGGGCCCGAAATCGCCCCGCCCGGCGGCGGCGATCTTCGCTTCGATGTCGCGGACGGCGCCTTTGGCGCGCTTGCGGGACGCCGCGGCCCAGCGGTCCAGGAATTCGGGGGAGGCCGCGAATTCCCGGAGACCCGGGATCGTCAGGCGTTCGACCTTCTTCAGGGACCGCTGGCTGGAGATGTCGAACTCGCGGAGGGAGACGACCCGCGAGCCGTCGAACTCCACCCGGAAAGGGTTGATCTCCCAGGGCGAGAAAATGTCGACGATGCCGCCACGCCAGGCGTATTCGCCGGGCGAGGCGATGAGGTCCTCCTTGGTGTAGCCGTAGCGGGCCAGCGTTTCGAGCAGGGCGTCGTGGTCGGCCTCGGCGCCGACTTCGAGGCTCAGGAAAAGCCCGGCCAGGTCCTCCGGTACGGGAACGGGCTTGAGCAGGCCGCCGAGGTTGGTGACGATGACGGACGGCGGCGTGGCCAGGAGCCGATGGAAAAGCTTCATCCTCGAAGACACCGTGTCGAGGGCCGGCGGGACTTCGAAGTACGGATTGTCGGCGAGCGGAGGCAGGCTGGCCAGCCCTGCGTCGGGCGCCAGCCGCTTCAGGAAAAAACGGCATTCCTGCTCGACCGGGGCCAGGGGGGCGGATTCGGCCCGGATGAAGATGACGGGCTTCCCGGTCGTCCGCGCCAGGCAGGCCAGGACGTAGGCCTTGGCCGGCTCGATGACGCCGTGGACCGCGAGCGGCCGGACACCGGAAGCGACGGCGCGGACGAGGGCGCCGAACTCGTCCGTGCGGAACAGGAAATCGAGGCTCACCGGGCTATTCTAACTTTGGACCGCCACGCGGTCAAACCATGGCGATGGCCGGGCGGCCGGGAATTCGGGGACATGCTCCGCTTCTCCTGAAGCGGTGCGTGTCCCCTTTCTTCTGAGGATTTCCTGAATGACCCTGCGGCGGGGAATTCGGGGACATATGGGAAATCCGGGACATGAACGAAATCTCCGGATTTCGTATCGTGTCCCGAGATTTCCTTAATAGCATTGCGGTCCGGGATTGGGCTATACTTGGCGGACACGTTCGGTTAAAACACGAGGGAGGCCGCTCCATGACTAAAAAAGCATCCTTCTTTATCGCGGTCGTTTTCTTTCTGGCCGGCATGTCTCCCGGCCTCCCGGCCCGGACATCGGCCCAAGCCGAAGACGCCCACAAAGGTTCAATATTAAACGCCCGTTGACAAACGGGGCTATCAGACTATAACTCCTATTTCCCTTTCCAGCGTTACGGCGCTGGCATGTAGTGGCACTGGTGCCACTGTAATTTCCCGCCTGCACACCCGCAACTGTACACATCCACGTAGTAGCCATCCTTCTTTTCGCAACAGCACGGTTCCTCGGGGTTAGTGCACACACCATCGCAATTCTCTGCTGCTAAATAGAAATAGCAAGGGATAACAACAGCAATAAATACAACCATCAAAAAAGCCGCCCGAATAATCCGTTTAGTCACGGTAACCTCCTTTCTGCCATAAAGATTTGGTTTTGTTGAGTAATAAGAAAATATTGACCATTTGAGAGACATATTCTAACAATTGGATTATCTAAAAAATAATCAAGATTAGTGACATATTTCAACAATCCGTCGGCGGAGAACACATACATTTTTTGGGGCGTAGCCTTTTCTCTTAGTAAGAGCAAGGCCAATATATCTCCCTCTTCTTCGACGCCAGTGCTTTCAGACCATAATGAATATTCTTCTATATTTACCCCCGATTGGTTCGGATTTCGAGAGTCCTTTTTTATGTCAAATATGATCTTCTTATAAGTCCTTTTATGCCGGTCGTCATAGGCACTGAAAGTTTTTAGTATCTCACCGTTCAGAGAGATCTTCGTGAACAGACCCGTAAAATAGTCAAAATGAAGAATGGCTGTCTCCCCATCGATGAATTGTATATGCGATGAATTTCCAATATTCACGCCAGGCGCAATAATTGGTTCTTTTCTGTCTAATAAAGCACGGTCGTGTTGTCCCGTCTCCAAGTATGAATCGACTAAATGCTTATTAAGATTAGGGCTTGTCCCAAAGTTACGTGATGGCATTGATCCACCGGTAGTGCAGGCG
>CAZZCH010000038.1:0-28426 GCA_964652895.1 uncultured Eubacteriales bacterium | reverse complement strand
TAGAACATAATAAAATCAAGAAAAAAGCCCTTCTTGAAGTGCGGAATGTAGGTTAAATAGAGATTTTTAGGGCTAAAATTCAGACCCCCATTAATATTTCAGCCCGGCCTGCGGGCGGAGGCCAGGCGGTGCGGCATCGGCGGCGGCAGGGGGCGCGACGAATGCTCCCGGAACCCGGCTTCCACGAGCCAGCTTTCGAGGTCTTCGTCCGAAAAGACCCAGCCGTCGTCGGTCGTCAGGGCCATGTTGACGCTGAAGAGGGCCGAGAATTTCGGCCGGGCCCGGCTCGAGTCCGTCATCATGTCCAGGACGTAGATAGTGCCGCCAGGGGCAAGGGCCTGGTGCGCGCGCCGCAGAAGGTCGCGGATGGCCTCCTCCCTCTCCTGATGGAGCATGCCGAAGAAAAGCACAACATCGTTCCCTCCGGGGAACGGGACGCTGTGGTAGTCCCCGGCGAGCGTCATGACCCGCCCGCTCATGCCGGCTTGCGCGATGAGCAGCGCGCCCGTCCTGACCACGTTCGGAAGGTCGATGACGGTGCATTCGACATCCGGATGGGCTTGCGCGATGAGCACCGAGTATGTTCCCGGGCCGCCGCCGACATCGAGAACCTTCCTGCGCCCCGCGAGGTCGAGTAGGGGAACGACGGCCCGTCCGATGCCCAATGCCCGGCCGTGCATGGCCAGGACGAATGTCCGCGTGCGCTCTTCGTCTTCGCCGAGATGTGTCTCCGGACGTTCGACGGGCTTCCCGGTCACGGCCATTTCTTTGAGCCGGCCCCAGGCGCCGTAGACATCCCGGTTGTAGCGGATGGCCCCGCTCAGGTCGGCCGGCGAGCCCGGAACGAGGAACAACGCCGCCTCGGGGCTGTTCCGGTAGTGCCCCGCCTTCTTTTCGAGGAGCTCGAGCGCGACGCAGGCGTCGAGGAGGATGCGGCCACCACGCCGGTCGAGGCCGCAGGCCGCTATGACCGTCTCCAAATCGGCTTCGCCCAGTTCGGCCAGCTTCCCGAATATCCCCAGGTCGGAGGCGGCGAATAGCACGCAGGATTCGTAAAAGGCGCTGGCCATGTCGACGATCCGGTTCGGGTCCATCGGTCGCTCCTTTTCTCTGAGACAATGCCAGTGTCAAGAATATCAGGGTGGCCCGCGGCCGGTCAAACCCCGTCTTGGAGGTTCGTTGCCAACTCGCTATTGGTTGACAAGCCCAGCCGGAAAATATTACTTTGCTGATAGAGTGTTCAGCCAATGCGCCCCGGACAAGGGGATTCCGGCATCGGAGGAGGAAATCGTGTCAAAGATAGTTCTCGCCACTCATTGGGCCATCAGGCCTTTCCTGTTGGCCGTGCTGGCCGGATCGCTCGCCTGGGGCTATCCGGGGAGCGCGTCCGCCACGGAGCCGACCGCCAACAAGGCGGCCAAGGTCACCGTGACCGGATCCGGATTCGAAAAAGAGGCGGCTTCCCAGACCGCGCCCGCGGGAAAGTCGTTTTTCATCCTCGAGACGGAGTGGACGAACATCCATCCCAAACAGAAGATCGAGAAAAGCCGGCTCGAGGGAAAGTCGGACCGGACCATGGGCGTCGGCGGCCTCATGACGGGGGGAAAGGATGAAAAGAAAAAGGAGATGGTCGACGCCGACGTGGCCTATCTCGTTCCATCGTTTTTCGACCACGCCTATCTCCTGGCCGATGGGGAATCCTACGCCCTCGACAAGCTGACCGAACGCGTCCCCGGCGGCATCGGCCTCAATAAGGAATTCTCGCTTCCCAAGCAGGGGGATACGAAAAAGGTCCGCTTCGTCTACCTCCTCCCGGAAAACGCCCGGAACATCGCCTTCCAATTCTTCGACTACTCCTACGGCCACATCCTCATCCCGCTCAAGGGCGATCTGAAGCTCGCGGCCGGCTCCGGGTCGGTCGCGCCCAAGGGGCTCGGGTCGTTCAAGGATGACTATCTCGAGTTGGCCGCCACCGCGCTGGACTTCAAGGCCGATTACGCCGACGAGGAAGCGCCCGCCGGCTGGCGCTACGCCTTGGTCAAGCTCAGCGGGAAGAGCCTGTCTTCGAAGAACATCGTCCAGATCGAGCCGACGGAATACGCCTGGCTGGCCACGAGGAACGGCCACCTCTACTACAGCTGCGGCGGCTCGACGACCGACGAAGGGTTCATCCGCTTCACCCCCGAATTCGCCCAGGGCCAGGAGGTCGCCTTCCTTGTCCCGGCGTCCGAAAAGGAATTCAGCCTGGGTCTGCGCGTCCAGAACCGGGTCTACGCCCTGGCCCTCAACGCCCCTCCGCCCGAGGCCGCCGCGGCCAAGCCCTTGGCCGTACACAAGGACGGGAACACGATGGAGGTCATGCTTTTCGGCGCCCGCCGCGAAAAAGGCCTCGTCATCCTCGATCTGGGCCTGCGGTCACTCGTCAAGAGCGGGGTCGAGATCCAGCCCGACGCGCAATTCATCCTCAAGGCCGGAGGCGAGGACGTTTCTTTCGACGAAGGAGCCACCGAAGGGCTCTTTCACCGGCCGCCGACTCCCTTTACCATCCCGCCCCAGACGTTCGTCCGTTTCGAATTGGCGTACGAAACGACGGCCGTCCCCGAAAGTCTGTATTACCGCGGCTTCAAGGGCGAAGGCCATTTGGCCATAACGGGTTTGAAGTGAGCGCGAGGAGAGAAAAGTGGACAGAGGAGACAATGGGATGTTGAAAAAGACCCTGGTTTGGGTGGCGACGGTCATCGTTCTTTTAGGGATCGTGTCCTGTTCCGGCAAGAAAGGGGAGGCGTCCCAAACGGCGGCGGCGAGCGACCGCGAAGGAACCGCCGGCCGGGAGCAGGCTGGACCCGAAGACGGAAGCCCTGCCTCGGCGCCGGAGCATTCGGCGAGCCTTCCGGCCGACGGCGATTGGCAGGAGGCCTTCAAATTTGTCCGCGACGCCATCCGGACGGAGCCGTCCCGCTTCGCCTTGAAGACGGCCGAAGGGATCCAGTGGGGGCGGAGCGCCAATCCGTTGGAAAAAGCCCTGTTCCTCTGCCAACTTCTTCAAGACAAGGGCAAGACCGTCGAGGTGGCCGAGGGCGAGCTCGACCGCGCGGCGGCCAAGAAACTCCTGGGCGGCATGTTCCTGCCGGGCCGGTCTTTCTCCCGCGATAAAGACGTCCCTGTTTCGGCCCCCTCGGAAGATCCGGCGCTGCTCTCCGCCGTGACGCGCCACTTCTGGGTCCGGATGGAGGACGGCGAGAGATGGGTCGATCTCGATCCGAGCTTTCCCGGGGCCGAGGCCGATAAGGCCTACGCACCCTTAAAGGAGACGTACGACCCGGCCGACGAAGCCCTCCGCGCGAGACTTTCGCTCGCCGTTGAATTCGCGGCCGGAAATTCCGGCGAGCCGCGGCCCGTGCTGGCCTGGGAGGGCGGGATGGAGGACGTCGCCAACAAGCCTCTCTCGCTCACGGTCACGGCCCGCTTCGAAGCCGCCGAGGCCGAGGAGGCCAAAGAGAAAGAAGAAGGCGGCGGCGTGGGCGGCTTTTTCGGCGGCCTCGGCGGCGGGACCTCCGCCAAGAAAAAGCCCGCCCCAGGCACAAAGACCTTTTACACCGCGTCCCTGAGCCTTGATGGCGAAGGCTTGGAGGAAGGCGATATCGATGCCGGCGGCGCGCCCGTTGCCCGGATCTCCCTCAGATTGAAGGTTGTGAACCTCGGCCAGGTCGTCTCCGAAACCGAGCGGGTTCTTTTCGAAGCGGCGCGGAAGGGGGACGAGCCGCCACTTTTCGAGCGGCACGCGATCCTCATCACGGCCGGCTGCATCCCGGCGCAGGCTTGGCAGGACAAGCTCCAGGCCGCCGCCGACAAGGACCTCTTGGCCGGAGTCAAGTCCCGGGTCGACGAGGTCAAGGCGGGCCTGAAGGACAAAAAGGCCGACCGGGATCTTCTCGATAGGGGCGCGGAGCTCGAGGAGAAACTCGGGCCGGGCCTGGGGCATCTTATGAACATGATCTTCGCGTCCACGTCGGACGAACAGACCGATCAGGCCGCCGAGGCGCTGTCCGTGGCCCATTGGTACGCGGAGCCGAGGGTCCTCATCACGTCGTTCGTGAGCGGCGAGAGGGTCACGGAAACCGTGCTCGACCTGAGGCTGGACCGGGTCGAAGCCGTCCCCCTGCCCGGGCAAGCCCTGAGCATGAAACAGGCGTTCTTCTACGGCCGGGGTGTGATGGAGTCGGCCCTCGAAGGCAAGCTCTTGGAGGTCTTCTCCGGCAAGCCGGCGCTCTCGACCGCCGCCCTCCTCGAGGAGGCGGCGCGGAAGAAGATCCCCATCCGGATGTTCTCGAAGCTGGAGAAAAGCGGCCTAGAAATGCTCGGCATTCCGGGGAACGTCCTGGCCAAAATGTCCCCGGCCCTCAAGGCCGGTCGGATCATCGTCGTCCCCGAAAAGAGCCTCAGATGGGAGGGGCGGGAGCGCTGGGGCTGGTGGGACATCGATCCGCGGACGATGGAGACGATCGGCGTCCTGGACACGGGCCTCCATCAGGCCATGATCCAGAGGACCATTCTCGAGACCGAGGGACCGCTCAATTCCAAGATGGGAGCGGTCCTCGGGGCCATGGTCGGGGCGATCGACACCTACTGGGTCCTGTCGGGCCTGATCCTCAAATACGGGGAACTGACCAGGGAGGCCCTGCTCGAGGCCAAAGCCTACATGAAGGGGATCAAGGCGGTCATGTGCCCGGGGTTTGAGAAGAAGGCCGGCGTCTCGGTCGGCGTGACCGTGATAGATATAGAAGACTGCTTTAAAATGGAGATCGATATTTTCAGCGCGGAAGGCGGGGTGAAGGTGGAGATGGGCTGGTGCCAACAGTTCGCCAAGGGCTTCGCCTGCGCCTCGACCTCGATCATCAACTACTACCTCAGCCAGTTCGAAGACTAGAAGCCTGGAACGGAATGGAGGAACCATCATGAAGATCGCCCCGCCGAAGACCTTGTTTGTCATCCTGGGTGTCATCTTCGTCGTCGCGGCCGTCGCGTCGTACCTCCCGGCCCAACAGGCCGTCGAAAAGGAGCCGAACGACGAGCGCGGCCTGGCCAACCCGATAGCCCTCAACCAGGAGGTCAAGGGCTTTGCCGGCGAAGACCGCGACGAGGACTGGTTCGCGCTGACCATCCCCGAACCCGGGGTCGAAAACCTGGTCATCGAGGTCACGGGAGTCCCGGGGGTCGAGCTGTGCCTCGACATTCTGGCTCCCGGTGAAGAGGAGTCGGACGAGATGAACCAGGCCGAGGACGGGGGAGGGGAGACCATCGTCCGCTTGAGGCAGAAAGCGGGCAAATATCTCATCAAGGTCCGGGCCATAGCCGGGTCGAATCCCGACACGCCCTATACACTGCGCGCCCTTAAGTCGCCCCGGCCCGCGGCCCCTCCGGGGGAGGTCGGCGCGGCGCTCCGGAAGGCGCTCGATTTTCTGGAACAGCGCCAGGAATCCGAAGGGTATTTCATGGAGGACCACCCCGGGACGAGCGGCCTCGCCGTAATGGCCTTGATCGGAGGGAAATGCGTCCCCAAGGACTACTCCAAAACCATTCGGTCCGGCCTCCGCTATCTCCAATCGCGGTTCGATAAGACCCTCATTTACGAGGGTGGAGCGGGCGCGGCGCCCCAGGTCGGCTGGTCCGCGGCGGACGATTTCATGTACACCCATGCCATCGACACCCTGGCCCTCATCGAGGCCGTCGTGGAGATGAAGGAGGTCGGACTCAAGCCGATGGCCCAGGAAGGCCTCAAGCTCATCCTCCAGGCCCAGAACACCGAGTTCAAGCCGGAAGGTCTCGGCGGCCCGATCGGAGCCGATCCCGAGAACTACGGCGGCTGGCGCTATGGTCCGGAAAGCGTCGACAGCGATATCTCCGTGACGGGCTGGCAGGTGCTGGCCTTGCGCGCGGCCAAGAACACGGGGCTCGATGTCCCCGACCGGGTGTTCGCCGCGACGGCCAAGTACGTCAAGCGCCTGTACGACGAGAAGACGGGGTCGTTCGGCTATCAATCGGGGCCCGGGGGAGATTCCTGCTGCCGGGCCGGCATGGGCGCGCTTATCCTTCAGCTCTGCGGCCTCCCCCAAGACAAGGCCGTGCCGGGCGCCTTCCGGTTCATGTGGGACAACGCGCCGGTCTGGAACGTCGAGGAGCCGGGAGACGGCTATCCGTTCTACTACTGGTACTACGGGACCCGGGCTATGCTCTTCACCGGAGGCGACGAGTGGCGCATCTGGAAGGATTGGATGTGCCGCCTCCTGGTCGACAACCAGAACGCGGACGGGAGCTGGGACGGCGCGCAGCGTGAAGAAGGCATGACCGTCTACACCACGGCCCTGGGAGCGATGATGCTCGAATTCTGCTGCGGCTACCTGCCGGCCTACATGCCGAAACCGCCGGAGGCGCCGGAAGCAACCAGCCTCAGGGTCGTCTTCGAGAAGGCCGAGGCTCCCGGAGCGGCCAAGAACGTCGAGCTCATCCTGGACGCCTCGAATTCCATGTGGGGTCAGATCGCGGGAGAGGCCAAGATCACCATCGCCCGGCGGGTGCTGACGCAGATCATCAACGGCCTGCCCGATTCGCTCAACGTCGGGCTGCGGGTCTACGGCCACAGGCACGCGCTCAACGACCCCCAGGCCTGCGGGGACACGGAGCTCCTCATCCCCATCGGCCCGATCGCCAAGAGCCGGCTCGTCGACACGGTCAACAAGATCCAACTTAAAGGCAAAACCCCGCTCGTCCTGAGCGTCCTCGAGGCCATCAAGGATTTCGATAAGATCCCCAACGGCAGTGTCGTCCTCATCACCGACGGCATCGAAAGCTGCGGCGGCGACATCAAGTCCATCGCCCCGGCGATCAAGAAGTCCGGCCTCGACATCAAGGTCAACATCGTCGGCTTCGATATCCAGGATAACGAGGGGCGGCAACAGCTCGAGTCGATCGCCTCCTCGACCGGCGGGATGTACCTGGACGCGAAGAACGCCGCGGAGCTCTTGTCCGCGGTCGGGCAGACCCTCAAGCTCGAATACGTCGTGCTCGACGGCGCGGGCGCGGAGGTCGGCCGGGGAACGGTCGGCAGCGAAGCGCTCAAGCTGAGCGAAGGAACCTACACCGTTCGCGTCCTGCTCTCGCCCCAGCCGGTCGAGGTCAAAGTAACCGTCAAGTCCGGCGAGCCGCGGGCTTTGACGCTCAGGAAAGACCAAGGCAAGTGGGTCCTCGAATAATCAGAAGGGGTCAAACCTACTTTTTTTCGAAAAAAGTAGGTTTGACCCCTTCTTAGACAGAGGCTGATAGAACGAGCGAGCTAGGCAAGATTCAGGTTTCAAAAACGGCCCCAAATCGATCTTTTTGAGGTCAAAACGGCGCAAGACAATCTCGAAGGGAGAGTGAAGTGATGAGAAAATCAATTCTCTTTGTTGTGGTCCTTCTCGGCCTGTTTTCAGCGGCACTGGCCCAGGTCAGGCAAGAGACCGAGCCGAACGGCCAGTGGATGCAGGCCCAGGAGATCCGCCTCGGCGACACCGTCGAGGGCGGTTTTCAGCAGAATAACGACGACGACTGGTACAAGTTCAACGTGGATCAACCCGGGAGGAATTATGTTCGGATCGACCTCAGCGCCGTTCCCGAGGTCGACACCCGCATGTATCTTTTGGATGCCAACGGACGGACACTCCTCGGCGTGAACGATGCCAAGAAAAACGAGGTCGAATCCATCGCCTTTTTTCCTGTCGAGCCGGGGACTTACTTCGTCCATGTCTTTGGCGCAGGGAAAGCCACCAGTGAGCGATATTCCCTCAGCCTGAAGCTCGATGGCCCCTGGCAGGAAGGCCAGGAATTCGAGCCCAACGACCGCCGGGAGCAAGCCAACGACCTGTCCCTGGGTAAAAGCATAGAGGGTCATTTCCAACGTACTGGGGACAACGATTATTTCCGGCTCCTCGTCGATAAGCCCGAAAAACAAAATATCCAGGTCGACCTCAGCGCCCTTCCTGACTATAACCAGCAATTTGTTATCCAGGACAAAGACGGAAAAGAGCTGTGGAGCGCCAAGGGGAGGCCTAAGGGTGAACCGGAATCGGTCGCCTACTTCACTGTCACGGAGGGCGTCTACTATATATGGGTGAGAGGAAGTCAGAAGCAGATCGCGGACAAGTACACCTTGAGCACCCGCATCCTCGGCCCCTGGCGGGAGGATGAGGAAGCCGAGCCCAACGACGAGATGAAATGGGCCAGCGGGCTCAAGCTGGGCACGCCGCTGACCGGACGGACCAACCGCGATAACGATCACGATTATTATGTCTTCAAAGTCCCCGAACCGGGTGCCGAGCTGCTCGTCCTTGAAGTTTCCGGGATCGCCGGTGAAACATTGAATCTCGAGCTCTTCGACCCCGCCGGGAAAAGGCTGGACAGGTCCGTCGAGGCCGAGGCTGGCAAGGATCTGGAGATCCCCCGGATGGAGGTCAAGCCGGGGACCTATTATTTGAGGATCGACCCCCCGGCCAAGAATAAGATGGGCAGTGAATACACGCTCTACGTCGGGAGTCCGCGGAAGCCTCCGGCCTCCTCCGAGGAAGTCCAGAAGGCCTTGGTCAAGGCGCTCGATTGGCTCGTTTCCGGACAGGAAAAGGACGGCTCCTGGTCCGGGCATCGAGAAGCCTACGCCGGCCTCTCTCTCATGGCCTTCATCGGGTCCAAGTGCACGCAGAAGGATTACGCGGCGCCGATCGCGTCGGCCGTCCGTTATCTCAAGTCCACCTGGAAGCCCAGCGCGAAGTATCCCGAAGGGTCGAAGGAGGCGGCGACCATGGGCGGCCGGCTGGGGTCCGCCAACATGTACGAGCAGGCCATCGCCGCGATGGCCCTGATCGAGGCGCTTGTCGACCTGAATGACGACAGCCTCGAGCCCATCATTCAAGATACTCTCAACTTGATCCTTCGCTCGCAGAACACCGAGCATAAGCCGACGATGCTTGGCGGCCCGGTCCAGCCGGATTCCCCTTTCTACGGCGGCTGGAGGTACAACCCGTACAACATCGACAGCGACCTTTCGGTCACCGCTTGGCAGATCCTGACCCTCAAGGCGGCCGTCAACGCGGGCTTCACCGTGCCCGACCATGTCTTCCCCGCGGCGGCCGGGTACGTCCGGTCCCTCCAGGGCAAGGACGACGGCTCTTTCGAATACCAGAAACCGGGGAAAGCGGGCGATTCCTGCTGCCGGGCGGGGATGGGAGTGCTTGCGCTCCAGCTCTGCGGCTTTCCCCAGGACCCGGCGGTGCCGCCCGCGCTTCGGTTCATGAAGGACCACGCGCCGCGTTGGCATATCGAATATCCCGGAGATGGCTACGCGTTCTATTATTGGTACTACGGCACGAGGGCCATGTATGCGTCGGGGGGCGACGACTGGCGCGTCTGGAAGGACTGGATGTGCCGGTTCCTCGTCGACCACCAGAACCCGGACGGGAGCTGGGATGGGCGGAAGAGCGAAAAGACCTTGGATACCTACAGGGTCGCCTTCGGCGCGCTGATGCTCGAGTTCTGCTGCGGCCACGTGCCGATCTACATGTCGCCGGTCAAGCGGACCGTTTCCGGGCCGGGGACGCTCAAGGTCGATTTCGAGAAGGGTTCGGCACAGGCGGCCGGCAAGGCGGTCGAGATCATCATGGACGCGTCGAACTCGATGTGGGGGCAGATCGCCGGGGAGGCCAAGATCACCATCGCCCGGCGGGTGCTGACGCAGATCATCAACGGCCTACCGGACACGATGAACGTCGGGCTGAGGGTTTACGGCCACCGTTACGGCCTCAATGAGCCCCAGGCCTGCACGGATACCGAGCTTCTGGTCCCGATCGGGCCGGTCGACAAGGCCCGGCTGACCGAGATCGTCAAGAAGATCCAGCTCAAGGGCAAGACCCCTCTCGTCCTGAGCGTCCTCGAAGCCATCAAGGATTTTGCGAAGATCCCCGACGGAAGCATCATCCTGGTGACCGACGGCATCGAAAGCTGCGATGGGGACATCAAATCGATCGCGCCGGCCATCAAGAAGGCGGGCCTCGAGCTCGAGGTCAATATCGTCGGCTTTGACATCAAGGAAGCGGGCGCACGCCAGGAGCTGGAGAGCATCGCCGGATCGACCGGCGGGCGCTATTTGGACGCCAAGAACGCCGACGAGCTCCTCTCGGCGCTCGAGCAAACGCTCAAGCTCGAGTATGTCGTGCTTGACGGCGCCGGCAAGGAGGTTGGCAGGGGAGTCGTCGGCGGAGAGGCGATCAAGCTCAGCGCGGGCGCATATACGCTGCGGGTTATGGCGACACCCCAGCCGCTCGAGATCAAGGTCACGATCAAGGCCGGCGGGGCGGCGAGCTACACGCTCAAGAAAACGCAGGGCAAGTGGGTCCTTCAATAATATATGCGGCTGCTCATGCGAAAGTGGCACGTACAGCGTTCGTTCCTCGTGTTTCTATGCTCCTGCGTTTCGCTCCTCACGACCGCGTGCGTCGTCGGCCGCGTGGCCGAGCCGCCGCCGGGCCTGCCGACGTACCAGGATATCGCGGCGCCACTCATCCCGATCGGCGTGGCCGCGGCGGAAGGCGACGGGTTCGTGACCGTGACCTGGAAGGCTGGTGCCGGGGCCACGTCCTACAACATCTACTACGCGACGATGCCCGCCCCTCCCAGGACAAACGGAACGAAAGTGGCCGGCCTCGCCGCCGGTCCTTACAGGGTGCGTCCGCTGAAGAACAAGACGCCCTACCTTTTCGTGGTCACGGCCGTGAACGCCGCGGGCGAGAGCGAGGGCTCCGCCCCGGTAATGGCCGTCCCCCTGGCGACACCCCCTAAGCCGAAGCTCGTCCGCATCCCGGCGGGGCCCTTCCGCATGGGCGACAACCTCGACGATACGCGCTATGCGCTGCCCGTCCATACCGTCGACTTGGACGAATTCTACATCGACAGGTACGAAACGATGTACGCGCTCTGGAAGGAGGTCCACGACTGGGCCCTGGCCCATGGCTACTCCTTCGACAGCGCCGGCCGGAACGGCTCCGCCGACGCGGGAAATTATCTGCCCGTGGTGATGGTCAGCTGGTACGATTCGGTCAAGTGGCTCAACGCCCGTTCGGAAAAGGAGGGCCGGACGCCGGCTTACTATCTCGACAGTTCTCACACGGCCGTCTATCGGACCGGGAGTGTCGATCTGACCGGCGACCGGGTGAAGTGGGACGCCGACGGATACAGACTCCCGACGGAAGCGGAGTGGGAAAAGGCGGCCAGGGGAGGGCTCGAAGGCCGGCGCTACCCTTGGGGCGACGAGCTCGGCGCGGGTCGGGCGAACGACAACATGGGCGGCACCGTGCCCGTCGGCATCTACCGGGCCAACGGCTACGGTCTCTACGATATGGCCGGGAACGTCTTCGAATGGGTCTGGGACTGGGGCTCGGAAAGGCAAGGCTATCATTGGGCCGCGGATGGGGCCAAGAACCCTCGGGGGCCCGATTCGAGCGACACGGCGACGAGGCTCCGGCGCGGCGGGGCATTCCGCTACGGGCCCGAGCATCTCAAATGTTCCGGCCGGATGTTCCGGAAGCCGACCTACACCGCCCCCTACTTCGGATTCCGGTCGGCTGCAAGCAGGCGTTGATCGCGTGGGGCAGCGGCCGGCGGAGAAGTCGAACGCCGGGAGATCACGGCGGTGATCCTTCTTGAGGTCGACCTGGCCTCGGGCGGCGGTTTCACCGCGATCCTCCGGACAAAATAGGCCTTGCGGAGAAGCTTATTCTTTCTGTGCGGTATAGGTCCAACTGATCTTGGTATACTTCAAGGTCACGGACTCCTGGGATCCCGCCGACCCGCCGCCGCTCGAGTTGAGGGACGCTATCGTGACATCGGTCATCTTATAAATAAATACTCCGGGCTTCCCATCGGGACCCGTTCCCGAAGTTTCAAGGACGACTTCGGGGAATGTCTGACCGCCGCCTGACTTACTCCGGAGAAGAGGTGAGGCCTTGTCCACCCGTTTGACGATGACGAGTGAGCCGGGGCCCTTGTTCTGGGACCCGGAACGGGGAACGCCTGCCGCCGGATTCTTGCCCCCCCAGGTGATACTCTGGACATCGCTCCAGTCCTTATGATTCTGGTCGCTTGAATCTCCGCTGATCCCCTGGATCTTCAGGAATCCCTTGGGCTGGCCGAGGGCGGGTTGCATGACGAGAACGATGGCGGCCAGGATAAAAACGAGACTCCCTGATTTTTTTCTCATGTGCGGCCTCCTTCTCAGAACGATCGGTGCTGAACCTTCATCTTTCATAGCACAAAAGCAACGAGCGGGTCAACAGGATCCGGAACATGGCGCGGACGCCAGTTGCCCTTTTTGTCTTGACGAAAAGGCCGGGCTTGGCACATATTGGGCGGGATGGAATCCCGCCATAAGAAAAAGCTCCTGTTCATAGCCCTGCTTGCTTTGGTTACGGCCATGGTTCTTCCGGATTGGGGATGCCGGGGCGGGGGAGATGGTGGCGGATCGGTCAAGATCAGCCACGCCGGTCCCGACTACACGGTAGCTTTGGGCGGGGAGAAGATCCTGCGCTTTTCCGTCCCCGAATTGGCCGGATCCGGCCTGCCATGTGTCGAGGTCGGTGAGACCGAGGACGGTTGGAGGCGCGTCCGCATGACCTGGGACGTTGCCGAGGCGATCGTCCAGGACGAGCTCACCGTCCGCTTCGACCTCGAATTCGAGCCTGACTTCTGGTGGGCGCCGCACCTCGCACCGGAAGAGGGCTATGTCGTCGGCCAGCACGTCTTCCGTTCGCCCGCGATCATCGCCGCGCGTGGTCCGCTGACGGTCGTCGTCGTGCCGGACTTGGACATCGTCGGCCAGAGGCCGGATAATCCCTGGTTCATGGATTACGATGCGCCGCAACGGAAGATGTGGCTGGGGATGGTCAAGACGGAGATCCCCGAACATGTCCTTTTCAAGAAGGCGCCGGGGATGACCTTCGCGCCGGGCAAGGTCGAGCTGGGCTTTTACGTCGCCGCTTATAACGACCGGGCCACCGTCAGAGATCCCTGGTCGAAGGTCGCCGGATTTTTGTGGAAGCGCTGGGGACGACCGCTTTACGAAAAAGGCGAGCCCATCGCGGGGGACCTCATGTCGTACGTCCGGCGCACCTACGACTGGGCCTTCGGGGGCTGGGGGAAATTCGTCTGGCAGGAGTTCGATCTCGGCGGCCGGCGTGTCGGCGCGCCTCAGTTCATCGTCAATATCTCGCAGTCGCCGAATTACCCCGGGCCGTGGTATCAGCGCGAGTTCCTGTCGATCTGGAACCAGGCCTGGTTTTCGTCGCTGCGGAGCGCTTCGGGGCTCTATCGCTATGCCCGGTCCGTGAACGACGAGGCGCTCCTGCGCAAGGCCCGCCTGACCAAGGAGCTGGCTCTGGCCGCGCCGATTAAGGACGGGCTCTTTCCCGCCGTGATCGGCACGGAGAACGCAATCGTCGAAATCGACGGCAAGAAACTCCGCCGGCCGCGCGGCTGGGAAGAGGCCCGCTGGTCGAATTCCGATCGATGCCCCCGTGAGTATGGCATCACGCCGGATTGGGTCCACGTGCTCGACATGAGCTGGACGGCGCTCCTGATGTTGCGCTGGCACGATGAGCTCGAGAAGGACGCGCGGCTCGTCGATTACGCCCGGGCCTACGGCGAGCGCCTGATCACGCTCCAGGACGCAGCCGGTTTTTTCCCAGGCTGGCTCCACCCGGAGACGCATGCGCCCGGCCCGGTGATGAACCAGACGCCCGAGACGAGCCTGAGCGTGACGTTTCTCTTGAAACTGGCCGAAGTGACAGGGGAGGCGAAATTCCGGGAGGCGGCCATCCGGGCGATGGACGCCGTCCTTGTGGAGATCGTGCCGCAGGGCAACTGGCTCGATTTCGAGACCTACTGGTCGTGCTGCGGCTGGGGCCGAGAGAAGTACTTGGGCCGGAAGATCGAGCGCAACGCCATGCACAAGCAGAACACGCTCTCCATGTTCTGGACGGCGGAGGCGCTCCTCGCGGCCTACAGGGCGACCGGCCGCGCGTCCTATCTCGAATGGGGGCGCCGGACGCTCGACGAGCTGTCGATGGCCCAGCAGGTCTGGCAGCCGCCCTTCATCTACGTTCCGGCGCTCGGCGGGTTCGGCGTCATGAACTCCGACGGCGAATGGAATGATTCGCGCGAAACATTGTTCGCGGAGCTTTTCCTCGAATACGGCAAGGAGACGGGCGAGCCGGCGTATCGCGAGCGGGGAGTGGCCGCGCTCAAAGCGGGCTTCGTCATGATGTACTGTCCGGAGAATCCGGCGGTCAAGGCGATGTGGGAGAAAGTCTATCCGTGGTTCGGGCCCGAGGACTACGGCTTCACCATGGAGAACTACGGCCACGGCGGCCGGACGAGCCCCGAGGGCGAGGGCATGGGCGTCTTCACGATCTACGACTGGGGCAACGGCGCCGCGGCCGAGGCGGCCATGCGCATCTTCGACCACTACCCCAAGGTTGCCTTGGCTGAAATAAAACAATGATCGGCTTTCTGGCAAAAAAATAGGAGATTTATCTTTGAGTTGTTCGAAGGGCTCGCGCCCCGCTCCCGGCGGTAGTCAGGGGACATGTACCTCCGGTACGTGTCCCTGTTCATGAATAAGGAGAACAATGATGAGGAAATACGGCGCTGATCAGGGGAAGGCTGGGAATAGGGGACATGTACCTCCGGTACGTGTTCCCACTCTTGTCCCCGTGCTAGCGGCTCTGACGCTCGTCGCCGTCGTCGCTCTCGGCAGGTGCACGAAGTCGCAGTCTCCGTCGACGCCCGCGGCATCAGCCCCGCCTGCCGCCATTTCTTCAAGTTCTTCTCCCGCCTCGGCGCAAGCGGCCCCCGCCCTAGCCCCGGTCCTGTCCGCCGAAGCCGCCGCCTGGGTCGATAAGACGCTGGCCGGCCTATCGCTCGAGAAAAAGATCGGCCAGATCGTCTGTTCGGACGTCACCGGCGGCTACATCGCCGCGGACGACCCGCGCCTCGCCGCCTGGCTCGCTCTCGCCCGCGACAACGGCCTGGGCATGTTCGTCCTCTATGGCGGGACGCCGCTCGACGTCGCCCGTCTCCTCAACCGCCTGCAGAAAGCGGCCGAGATACCGCTCCTCATATCCGCCGATTTCGAAGGCGGCCCGGGCCAGCAGGTGACAGGGGCCAGCGAATATCCGGCCAACATGGCCTTCGCCGCCGCCCGCTCCGAGGATCTCATGTACCGGGCGGCCGCGGCCGCCGCCGTCGAGGGCCGGGCCATGGGCATCCACTTGACCTACACGCCCGTCGTCGATATCGCCTGGCGCCCCGATAACCCGGCCGAGAGCGTCCGCTCCTTCGGCGGCAACCTGCCCCTGCTCGGGCGGATGGTCCGGTCCTACGTCCGCGGCTATCACGACAACGGCATGCTGACCTCGGCCAAGCACTTCCCCGGCCGCGGCGATGTCGAGACGATGCCCGCCGATCCCGTCTGGGCCTGGATCAACAAACCGGCCAAGGACGTCGAATCTCAGGAGTTCCGGGCCTTCAAGTACGCGATCGACGCCGGCGTCGATTTCGTCATGACCGAGCACATCGCCGTCCCCTCCGTCACCGGCGGCTCCGAGCTTCCGGCGAGCGTCGAAAAAAAGCTGGTCACCGACTGGCTCAAAGGCAAGCTCGGCTTCAAGGGCGTCGTGACCTCTGACGACCTCTGGTACGACCATGTCATCAACCGCTTCGGCGCCGAGGACGTGGCCGTCAAAGCGTTCGAAGCCGGCCACGACGTTATCCTCAAGCCGAAGAACCCGACCGCGGCGATCGCCGCCCTCGCCGCCGCGGTCCGTTCGGGCCGCATCCCGGAAAGCCGGGTCGATGAGGCCGCCCGCAAGATCCTGACCCTCAAAGCCCGGCTCGGCCTCCACGAGAACCGCTTCGTTGACGAGGCCCGGGTCGGGGAGTCGGTCGGCACGGCGTCCCATCAGGCCATCGTCCAGGAGGTCGCCGACAAGTCGCTGACCCTCCTCAAGAACGACAGGGTCCTGCCGCTCGAACTCTCTCCGGGAAGCCCCGCGCCCAAGCTCGTCAACGTCAACGTCCAGAAGGTGGATGGCGACCCCATGCCGGCCGGCCTTTCGGCGAAACTCGCCGCCGCCTTCCCCGGGACGCCGAGCTTCACGCTGCGGCCCGACATGGACCCCGCCTACTACGTTACCGCCATGAAAGCGGTCGCCGGCGCCGACCTCGTCGTCCTGTCGCTCTTCGTCCCCAGGAACAGGATGGGCGACGCGGCGCCCTTCCGCGACGCCGACCTGGCCTTCCTCCTGAGAGTCATCTCCGCGAAACCCAACGCCGTCGTGGCCGTCTCCTACGGCAATCCGCAGCTCATCCGCAAAATCCCGATGGTCCCGGCCTTTTTGGTGGGCTACGGCGAGCGAGGTTGGTTCGGGAATCAGGCCGTCTATTTCGACTCGTTCATCAAGGTCCTCAAGGGCGAGCTCAAGCCCTCCGGCCGGCTTCCGGTCGCGGTCAGCAAGGATTACCCGATCGGCAGCGGCCGCTGAATCGCGCGGGATCAGGCCTTTTTGAGGATCTTTTTGACCAGCTTCTGCACGGCTTCGCGCAGGGCCTTGACGTTCGGAGAATTCGAATTCTCCGAGCCCGAGCTGTAGTCGCCCCAATTCGTGGACAGGTCGGCGCCGACCCTATTGTCGGTTTTGCTGCCGCTTACCTCGAAGCTCTCGATCAGGCTCCCGTCGGCGACCGAGAGCAGGTCGCCCTGGATCGTGATCGTGGCCTTGACCTTGCGCAAGGAGGTGCCGACCGAGCCCTTGCTGAACGAGATCCCGCCGATCCTCGAATCGCTTGACTCGGCCTCGGCTTCGAGGATGGTCCCGATCAGGACGAGATCGACCTCGTTGTCGCGCCCCAACGCGATGGCCTTTTCGACGTCGAGAAGGCCCGGCGTTTCTCCCTCCTCTCCCTCCTCGGGCGCGTAGGTGATGAACTTGGGCATGAGCTTTTTGGACTTGAGCAGCTCCGAGCGGATGAACATGGCCACCTGCCGCCCGAGCTCGGGCCCCACGCCGGCGGCGTCGTCGAAGGGCAGGATCCCTATCTTTTTCGTCTGTGCCGAAAGAGGCACGGCAAGCAGCAAAACACACAACCAAATCCAGGCACGTTTCATGGCCCCTCCTTGTCGGACAGCCTTGGCGTCATGGCCAGCACCTCTTTATGTACCACAAATATTTTTCGTTGGCAACGCCGCCCGCCTTCGTGTCACCGGACCTCCGGCCACATCCGGACCATGACGACGCCGTGGCGGGCGACGTAAGCCGTGAAGGCGTCTTTGTGGACGCCGAGGTCTTTCTGACGCCAGAGATCGCGGACTTTTTGCCCGCCCTGGATGCCGATATCGGCCCATAGGGCGGTGACCTCGGCCAGGCCTTCGCCCCGGTTGAAGAGCCCGACGGCCTTGGATCCGTCCTCCATGTCTTTCGCCCAGACCTCGATGTCGCCGCTTTTCGCGACGCGCTTTCCCGGCTTTCCGAGCGGGTCCTGGTCGACGTCGATGACCTCGTCGTTAGTCAGGATGTTAAGCGTGAAGTCGTCGAGGCGGGTGATGTCGCCGCTGAAGATAAGCGGCGCCGAGATCAGCGACCAGAGCGAGAAGTGCGTGTACTGCTCGTTCGGCGTGAGCGGCGACGCGGCCGTGCCGCCCTTCCAGTCGCTCAGATAGCCGATGAGCAGGTAGTCGGGGTCGTTCCAGCCGCCCGGTCCGCCGTAGCGGTGGAGCTCGTTCTTGGAGTAGACGTCGAAACCGTCGCGGAAGAGCGCGGCCGGGATGCCCTCGAACGAGCCGCCCAGGTCGCCGGCGGTCCGCCAGCTGTTGCCCCCGACCGAGGCGCCCCACTCCCAGACGTTGCCCATGCCGTACTGGCAGAGGTTGAGGACAATGTCGCGCGGCTCTTCGGCCAGGATGGCGCTGACGAGCCGGTAAGGCTTCTGCAGTTCCTCGACGCTCTGGTCCTTGGCGACGCCGTTGTAGGAGCACCAGTCGTACTTCAGGAAGTCATAGCCCCACTCGACGAAACGGCGGACGTCAAGCGCCTCGTGCTGCCAGGCCGCGACATGCCCCGCGCAGGTGAAGGGCCCAGGAGAGGTGTAGATCCCGGCCTGACGCCGAAGACACGGGCGCCGTTGATGCGCGGCTCGGGGCCGGGCATGGGCGTGAGGATGATCTTCTCCTCGGCGGTAAGGGGGGCCGTCAGAAGCGGCCCGAAAGCCGCGAGCGCGACGGCGCCCATGGCCAGGGTCAAGGTAAACAAGCGGGGTATTCGTTTCATGTGATGATGCTCCTTCGAGTCGTCAAATCCGTCGCGGATATTATTGCCCGCCGCGCCGGATAAGTAAAACGAAATTCGGAAATTGGTATTGTGTCCCCGAATTTGTTAACCTATCCTTCCGTCTATGGATAGGAGTCAAATCGATGAATAGAACCCGTCGTCTCACCCGGCTGTTCCTGCCGCTTCTATGCGTCGTCGCTATCGTCGCCGCGGCCCCTCAGACGCAGGTCAAGAACCCCTACGCCCCGGACACGCCCGAGCCGGGTTCGGTCGAAGCGATCGCGAAATTCACGACCGAGGCCCGCTTCGGCAATCCCTGGGTGGCCTACGTGCCGGCGTCGGATACGGTCGTCTCGCCGACCAAGTACCTCGGCCACATCGTCGGGGCCGCGGGAGAGCTTTCGTCGACGGCCAAGATCTACGGCTACTTCCGCAAGCTCGCCGAAACTTCCCCTCGCGTCCGCGTCGAAACGATCGGCAAAAGCGAAGAGGGAAGGGACATCCTCCTCGTCGCCGTCTCCGACGAGGACGGCATCCGCGACCTCGCCAAACACAAAGCGGCGACGGCCGCCCTGGCCGATCCACGCAAGACGACTCCGGAGGCCGCCGAGGCGCTCATCGCATCGTCCCGGCCGATCTATTACTTCAACGCCGGACTGCACTCGACCGAACTCGGGAGCCCGGAGATGGTCATGGAGATGGCCTACCGTCTGGCCGTCTCCGACCAGCCCATGATCCGCAAGATCCGGAGCGAGGTCGTCATCCTCATCAACCCCGTCAGCGAGCCCGACGGCCGCGACAAGCAGGTGGACTGGTTCTACCGCTACCTCAAGGGCAAAACGGATTTCGATAACCTGCCGCCGGTTTCGCCGCCCTACTGGGGCTTTTACGTCTTCCACGACAACAACCGCGATTCGCACCAGGAGGCGCTCCAGCTGTCCAAGGCCGTCAGCCGGATGTTTTTCGATTACCATCCGACGGTCGTCCACGACCTGCACGAGTCGATCCCGCTCCTCCAGACCTGGAACGGCACCGGGCCGTTCAACACCAACCTCGATCCCATTCTCCTCAACGAGTGGTTCGCCATGTCGCTCGCCGAGGTCGGCGCCCTGACGTCGGCCGGCATGCCCGGCGTCTGGACGTGGGGCTTCAGCGACGGCTGGGAACATGTTTTCCTCGATTCGATCGGCGTCAACCACAACAGCATCGGCCGCGGCTACGAGACCTACGGCAACGGCACCGCCGAAACCGTCGCGCGCGTCATCCGGCCGAAGGAAGAGCGCTATGCCGGGCGACCGGTCACGAGCCAGGAATGGTACCGGCCCATGCCGCCGCCGCCCAAGTTCCTCTGGTCGCTCCGCAACAACACGAACTACATGGAGAGCGGCTGCCTGGCCGCCCTCGATTACACGGCCAAGAACGCCAAGGAGATGCTCCGCGACTTCTATCGCAAGGGCTACAACGCCTGGCAGAAGGGTGTCAAGGGCGGTCCCTATGCCTTTGCCATCCCCGCCGACCAGGGCGACCGGCGCCGCGTCGCCGACATGGTCGAGCTCTTGCTCGCGCACGGCATCGAAGTCTCGCGGGCGGCCGCGCCGTTCAAAGTGACGGATGGGGAGTTCCCGGCCGGGACGTACGTCGTCCGGCTCGACCAGCCCTACCGGGGCTATGCCGTCGACCTGCTCTCGCCCCAGGCCTTCCCGCCCGACGCCCCCTACGAGCCCTACGATGACGTGTCCTGGTCGCTGCCCGTCCACTACGGGCTCGAGGCCAAGCGCATCGACGACGCCAAGATCGCGGAGGCGCAGCTCTCGCCGCTCCAGCCCGGGTTCGATGTCCCGGGCGGCGCGGTCGACGCTTCGTCCGGGCCCGTCTTCCTGCTCAAGGACACGGGCCAGGAGGGCCTGCTCGCCCTCCGCAGCCGCCTGGCCGCGTTCCGCGTCGAGATCGCCGAGAAGCCGTTCAAGTCCGGCGACAAGGATTATCCCCCGGGGTCCTGGATCCTGGCGGACCAGAAGGGGCTCGGCGACGCGGTCCAAAAGGCCTCGGCCGAGCTGGCCCTCGATTTCGCAAGCGTCGCGGCCGTCCCCGACGTCGCGCGCCACGAGTCGAAGCTGCCGCGCCTGGCCGTCTGGCACACGTGGGCCGACACGGAGGCGGTCGGCTGGGTCCGTTTCGTCCTCGACCGGGAAAAAGTCCCGTACGGCTATATCCGCGACGAGGACATCCGGGCGGGGCGCCTCAAAGACCGGTACGACGTCATCATCTTCGGCCACAACTATCTCGACCTGCAGGATCAGATCCTGGGGATCGACAAGAAGTACGGCCCGATGGCCTACACCAAGACCAAAGAGACGCCCAACCTCGGCGTCCCCGATGCGTCCGCCGACATCACCGGCGGCATCGGCTGGGCCGGCATGGCCCGGCTCGAGGAGTATCTGAACGCCGGCGGTGTGCTCGTGACGCTCGGCAACGGATCGGCCATCGCCCTCCAGGGCGGCCTCGTCCGGGACGTCTACCGGAGGAGCGGGGCCGTGATTACCCCGGGCTCGGAGCTCAAGGCCAAGTTCACCCGGCCCGACCATCCGATCGCTTACGGCATGACGGAAACGACGTCGGTCTTCCGGTCGATGCTGCCCGTCTACGACATCGCCCGATCGGAGCGGGGAGGGGTCGTCCTGCAGTGGGGCACCAAGCTCAGGGCCGAGGACCGGGAGGAAGAGAAGCCGGACGCAGGGTTGACGAAAGAAGCGAAAGAAGCCAAAGAATTGGCGAAGAAGAACGAGGTCAAGATGCTCGTCAGCGGAGCCATCAAGGGCGAGGACGAGCTCGAGGGGCGTCCGGCCATCCTCGACGTGCCGGCCGGCAAGGGCCGGGTCGTCGCTTTTCTCTTCAACCCGATCCACCGGGACCTCAACCGCTCGGACCATCGGTTCCTGTGGAACGCGATCCTCAACTGGAACGCCTTCCCCCCGGCGGGGAAATAGGATCAAGAGGGGGTCAAACCTACCTTTTGCTGCAAAAGGTAGGTTTGACCCCCTCTGACCGGCGAAGTAGCCGGAACAAATTTAGGAGGTACGACCAATCATGATCAGACATGCCGCGATCATCTTCATCATCGGAATTTCGCTCCTGCCGGCGACGGCCTGTAAGAAAGATGCGGCGGAAGCGCCTGCAGCTGTATCCGTTGCGGCCGGCGCGACGGACAACCCGTTCTTCAAACCCTATGGGACGTCCTTCAACGTCCCGCCGTTCGACCTCATCAAGACCGAGCATTTCCTGCCGGCCATCGAAGAGGGCATCCGCCGCGAACAGGCCGAAGTCGACGCCATCGTCAACGATCCCGCGGCGCCGACGTTCGAGAACACCATCGCCGCCCTCGACCATACCGGGATCTTCCTCTCCGAGGTGAACGCGGTCTTCAGCTCCCTCCAGAGCTCGAATACCAACAAGGACCTCCAGGCCCTGGCCCGCCAGACGGCGCCCATGCTGGCGGCCCATGGGGATAATATCGGGCTCAACGAGAAGCTTTTCGGGCGGATCAAGGAGGTCTACGATAAGCGGGCGACGCTCGATCTCGACCGCGAGGGACTTTTCCTCCTGGAGAACACCTACCGCGATTTCGTCCGCGGCGGCGCCCTGCTCGGCGAGAACGAAAAAGCCCGCATGCGGGAGCTCAACCAGGAACTTTCGCTCCAGACGGTGAAGTTCGGCGAGAACGTCCTGGCCGAGACTAACGCGTTCAAGCTCGTCATCGATGACAAGGCCGACTTGGCCGGGCTGCCCGCCTCCGTCGTGGATATGGCTGCCGAAACGGCCAAGCAATCCGGGCTCGAAGGGAAATGGGTCTTCACCATCCAGGTCCCGAGCATGACGCCGTTCCTCACATATTCGGAAGAACGCGACCTGCGCGAGAAGCTCCACCGGGCCTATTTCATGAAGGGCGACAACGACAACGAATTCGACAACAAGGAGATCGCCAAGAAGATCGCGGACCTGCGCCGCCGGCGGGCCGAGATCCTGGGCTACGCCAACCACGCCGCCTTCGTCCTGGAGAACAACATGGCCAAGACCCCCGAGCGGGTCAACGCCTTCCTGAAACAGCTCTGGGACCCGACCCTGGTCAAGTCCCGCGAAGAAGCGGCCGCGCTCCAGTCCCTGATCGCCCGCCAGGGCGGGAAATTCAAGCTGGCCTCGTGGGATTGGTGGCTATTTACCGAGAAGCTGCGCCAGGAAAAATACGCCCTTGACGATTCCGCCCTGCGGCCCTACTTCAAGCTCGACAACGTCCGCGACGGCATCTTCGCCCTGTGCGGCAAGCTCTACGGCCTGAAATTCGTGGAGAAGCCCGACCTGCCCCGCTATCACCCCGAGGTCCAGGTTTACGAGGTCCAGGAGGCCGACGGCCGGCACCTCGGCATCCTCTACATGGACTTCCATCCCCGGCCGAGCAAGCGCAGCGGCGCCTGGTCGGGCGGGTTCCGGCGCGTCTCCTACGAGAAGGGCCAGCGCGTGCCGCCCATATCCACGATCACCTGCAATTTCACCCGGCCCACGGCCGACGCGCCCTCTCTCCTCTCGACCGACGAGGTCTCGACCTTCTTCCACGAGTTCGGCCACTCGCTCCAGACACTCTTTTCGGAGGGCCGCTACCGCGGCCGCACCGTGGCCCGGGATTCGGTCGAGCTGCCGTCCCAGATCATGGAGCACTGGGCCTTCGAGCCCGAGCTCCTGGCCGTCTATGCCAAGCACTACCAGACCGGCGAGACGATCCCCCTGGCCCTCGTCGAGAAGCTCGAAAAGAGCAGTCTCTTCAACCAGGGCTTCATCACCGCGGAATATCTGGCCGCCTCGATCCTCGACATGGCCTGGCACACGCTGCCGAACCCGGCCGAGGTCGACGCGCGTCAGTTCGAGAACAAGGTCATGGGCGAGATCGGGCTCATCCCGGAGATCGTGCCCCGCTACCGCACCACTTATTTCAGCCACATCTTCAGCGGGGGCTATTCCGCCGGGTACTACGCCTATATCTGGTCGGAGGTCCTCGACTGCGACGCCTACGAGGCGTTCAAGGAAAAGGGCATCTTCGACAAGGCCACGGCCGAGTCGTTCCGCAAGAACGTCCTGGAGCCGTTCGGGACCGAGGACCCCATGACCCAGTACGTGCGCTTCCGCGGCGCCGAACCCAAGATCGACGGGCTCCTCCGCAAGCGCGGCCTGGTGATCAAGAAGTAAGTCAAGAGGGGGTCAAACCTACCTTTTGCTGCAAAAGGTAGGTTTGACCCCTTCTGGGTGTGCCCTATTTTCCCGAGCCGCCGATCTTGACGTGGGCCACGGAGACGGTCGGCGAGCCGACGCTCTGGAACCAGGTCAGGTCGTTGCCGACCTTGTCCACGGCCTTCATCAGCTCGAACAGGTTGCCGCCGATCGTGACGCCCCGCACGGCGTAGGTCTTTTTTCCCTTCTCGATCATGAACCCGGCCGACGGGATGGAGAAGTCGCCCGACGCCGCGTCGATGGCCGCGAATAACCCCAGCACGACCGTCAGGTAGAAACCGCGGTCGATCCCGGCGAAGATCGCCTCCGGCGCCGCGTCGCCCGGCTTGAGGTAGAGGTTGGTCGTGCCGACCCCCCCGGCCGAGCTGTAGCCGCCGCGCGACCGGTTCCCCGTCGACTTGGCCTTGCCCTTGCGGGCCGCGTAGCTGTCGTAGAGGTAGGTCTTGAGGACGCCGTCGACGATGAGCGGCGTCGTCTGCGTGGCCACGCCTTCGCCGTCGATGGGCGCCGTGCTGAAGCCGCCTTTGAGCCGGCCGTCGTCGATGAGCGAGAAGCCCGTCGACGCGACCTCCGTCCCGACCTTCCCGGCGAAAAGCGAGCGGCCTTTCTGGACCGAGTCGGCCGAGAGCATGTCGGCGATGAACGACCACAGCTGGGTCCCGATCTCGGGCGATATGACCAGGGGCATCTCGGCCGACGGGATGGCCTTGGCCCCGAGCATGGACACGGCGTTCTCGGCCGCTTTCTTCCCGATCTCTTCCGGATCGAAATCGGCCCAGTTCACGACGCCTTTCGTGAACGAGCCCGACTCGCGCGACTCGCCCTCGGCGGCCGTGAGCTCCAGCCCGGCGCCCAACCCCGACTGCCCGAACCAGCCGCTGACCCCGTTCGAATTGACCAGGTAAACGTAAGACGTTCCGTCCTGATAGACGGCCATCATCGAGCCGGCGATCTTGGGGCTGTAATCCAAGCCCGCCGCCTCCATCCGCAGGGCCGTCTGGATCTTCTCCTGGACCGGCACTTCGGCGACCTGGGGGTCGTAGCTCCCGAGGTCTTCGTAGCCGGCCACGCCCGACGTCGGGGTGCCGTCCTCTTTCCCCGGGATGACGTTGAACTCGTCGACCGTGTGGTAGACGACCTTCTTGACGAGGCCGTCGACCATGCCGCCGACGGCTTCCTTCGACAGGTCGTTGGTCGATCCGAAGGCCATCTTGCCGTCCCGCAGCACCCTGACGCCGATCCCGGCCTCGTTGACCGCGCTCATCTGCTCGACGGCGCGGGCGTTGACGGTCACCTGGATCGATTCCGTGTCGTTGACATAGGCCTCGGCCTCGACACCCGCTCCCGCCTTTTTCGCCCTCTCGACGGCGTACTGCGCGATGTCCAGATATTCTTTCTTGAAGTTCATCACTTGCCTCCCTCGATGTCGGTCCAGGCCTCACCCTTGCCGCCGACGAGTATGCTGCGCACCCGGATCGTCGGCATGCCGAACCCGACCGGCGCCGATTGCATCTTGCCGCACCGTCCCGCGCTCGGGAAAAGCTTCAAGTCGTCGCCGACCATGTCGATCGACTTCATGGCCTCGACGCCCATGCCCGAGATGGTCGCCCCCTTGATCGGCCGCGTGATCTTACCGTTCTCGATGAGGTAGCCCTCACCGACGCCCATCATGAAGTTCCCGGTGATGACGTCGACTTGGCCGCCCCCGCCGACGTCGGCGATATAGATGCCGCGCTTCGTGGCGGCGACGATGTCGGCCGCCGGGACAGGTCCCTTATCGATGAAGGTGTTCCGCATCCGCGGGATGGGCGGATAGCGGAAGGACTGCCGCCGCCCGCTCCCCGTCGACCGCATCTTCAGCTTCTCGCCGTAGATGATGTCGCAGAGATAGTTGCGCTGGATGCCGTCCTCGATGAGGACGGTTCTTTCCGACGGCGTCGCTTCGTCGTCGAACGCGTAAGACCCCGGGAACGACGCGATCGTCCCGTCGTCGATGAGAGTGACGCCCTTCGCGGCCGTCTGCTTCCCGATCTGGTCCTTGTAGTTCGAACCCTTGAAGACGAGGTCGGCCTCCATGCCGTGGCCGCACGACTCGTGGAAGAGGACGCCGTTGACGCCCGGCCCGAGGACGACGGGGAAGACGCCGCGCGGCGAATCCACGGCCTCGAGGAGTTTCACGGCCTTGGCCGCGGCGCCGTCGACGACCTTCTCGAAGGCGTTCTCGCCGGTGAAGAAATCGCGCCCGGCGTAGGCGCCGCGCTGGTCCATGGCCGCTTGCAGCTGGCCGTCGGCGCCTTTGACGTAGGTCTGGGCCATGAATTCGGTCAGGCCCAGGGTCTGCTTGACGATCTTGCCCGATGATGTGGCGATATTGACCTGGCGGATGATCTCGCGCAGGAGCTGGAGCGCCTGGACGATGCGCGGGTCGGCCGCCCAGGCCCGGTCCGAGAGAGCCTTGAAGAGCGCGATCTTCCGGTCGATGGCCAGCTCCGAAGGCATGGGCGTGATCGGGAAAGAGAGCCCGGAGGTGAGCGGGGAGAGGGTGATGACGGACGGGGCGCTGGCCGAGGTGGGGGCCGCGGCCGCGTCGGCGACGTAACGCGCCGTCTCGTAGACGCGCTCCGGCTCGAAGCTGCCGGTATAGGCGTAGAACGTGCGTCCCTTCTTGACCGCGCGGATGCCGACGCCTTTTTCGATGGTCGTCGTCGTGTTGATCTTGTGGTCGTCGCTCATGACCGAATCGAAGGCCGCCCTCTCGACGTAGACGTCGCCGAAATCGGCGCCCTTGCCCATGAGGTGGGAGACGGCCTTGGCCAGGACGTCCTCGGGGAGAATGAAGTCCGAAGCACCGGACGCTCCGCCCGGACCGGACTTACAGCCCGTCGAGCTCAGGAGCATCTCCATGAGCGCCCCGGAAAAGGCGACCGAAGATAGGCCCGCGGCGCTTTTGCCGATGAACGAGCGCCGGGACATGCTTTTCTTTTTGGACATGCGCGACCTCCTTATAAACTCAAGGGAATTAATTAGCACGGACGCCGGCCCCAGGTCAACAAGAAGGGGTCAAACCTACCTTTTGCTGCAAAAGGTAGGTTTGACCCCCTCCTGTTGATCCCCTCTTGGTCACGCGGGCGCGAGAATCCCGAGCCGTTCCCGGCGTCTTTATTTGAGAACTCAACGAGCCTCCCGAAAAGGCTTGACGGAGGACCAAGGCATGGTTATACTCAATAGAGAAGCGTTCAACCATAATGAAAGAGGTTCAACCATGCCCACGGTCTTGACGTCGGCAAAAGGACAGGTCGTCATCCCCAAGAAAGAGCGGGACAGGCTGGGCATCAAGCCCGGGACCCGCGTCGTCGTCACGGCCGTCGACGACCATATCGAGATCCGGCCCATGCCCGAAAAGCCCGTCGAGCACTTCCATGGCTTCTTTAAACGCGGGCCTTCGCTGACCAAGGCTCTAATTGAAGCGCGCCGGAAGGAGCGTTCACTTGAAGAAAAAAAGTGTTCTTGACGCCTACGCGCTCCTTGCTTACCTCAAGAAAGAGAACGGGCACGCCCGGGTCTTGGAACTCCTGAAATCGGAAGATACGGACCTTGTCGTCAATTCTGTGAATTTAGGCGAGGTGTTCTATATCGTTGCCCGGGAACGCGGCATCCGGGCGGCCGATTATTTCCTGACCGTCATCTTTCCGGGGCTGCCAGTCAGCGTGCTCGAAAATTCCCTCGAGGATGTCATCGACGCCGCCCGCCTCAAGGCGATCCACTCCTTGTCCTACGCGGACTGCTTCGCGGCCGCAACAGCCATCCGGGAGCGGGCGCCGCTCGTGACCGGGGATCCGGAATTCAAGAAACTCGGCCAGGCCGTAGCTCTCGACTGGATCGGCTGAGGCGAACAATACAGCGCTAGCTATTTTATGTAATGAGGGCGGCCCTAGATCCCGAGCCAGTTCTCGACCTTGAGCCTCGGGATCCCCGCGAAATGCCGGACGTTTCCCGTGATGACGGTCAGGCGATTCCTTAGGGCGATCGCGGCGATCTGCAGGTCGGGCTCGAACCGGGGTCGGCCATTTCGCTCGAGCTCAGATTTGAGGCGGGCGTAGGTTTGCGCGCTCTCCTCGTCGAAGGGCAGGATCGTGAGTCGCGGGAAGACCAGGCCCTCGAAGAACTCGAGAAGCCGCCTCCGATCGTTTTCTTGATCTTTCATCCTGAAGATCCCGTAATAGATCTCGGCGACGTTGACGGCGCTGGTGAATTGAGCGGCCAACGGCGTCCCAGCCAATTTGGTCATCAGGATCTCGGGCCGCCGCTTCTTGGCGAGTTGGCTGAGGACGTCCGAGTCGAAGAGGTACATCAGAGGACAGGCTTTCGGGCTCGGGATCTTGTCCGGGCAGCGTAGATCTCTTTGATCATGGCGTCGATTTCCGCATCCAATTCCTCACTCGGGGGGGCGACGGAGGCCAATCCGCCGGACGCATCGCTCTCGAGTCGTTCCCATTCCTCATAGGGGATGAGGGCCGCGACCGGAATTCCCCGCTTGGTGATCACGATATGTTCCTTCAGATGGATAAGACGGTCGACGAGGCCCGAAAATCTCGCTTTCGCCTTGGTCAGAGGGATGGTTCTCATGTTCATGGCCTCCTCGGATTTGGTCCTTCAGACTAATATGGTCAAAATGACCAGTATTGTCAAGAGGCCGGAAAATATGGCGACCCGTTCAGGATATTTTTTCCACAGATAAACCTTATTAG
>CAZZCH010000037.1:0-28893 GCA_964652895.1 uncultured Eubacteriales bacterium | reverse complement strand
CGGGACTGCCGATCATATTTCTGGACGCCGCGCCACCGCTTCTCAGACATCGCGATGGTTGTTTGCATCGCTGTGGCCACGGCCAGGCGACTTCGGACGATCATCTATAAGGTTTTAAAAGAAGGACGGAATTGCATTGTATATCTAAGATAACTCGGCCGCAGATTTGTTTTAAGAGCTCAACAAAGGGCGCGCCGGAATTTTTGCTGCCGGGTCATGAGCCCGACGCGCTATCCCCCCGCCTTCGTCCGAGCATAATAAGTCACAGACTTTTTCGGAGATTATTGACTGTCAAGGTTCGCGACGTGTCGGGGGCCGAAAAGGGCTGTCGAGTTTTCGTCGAGTTGATAGTCTAAAACGGCTTAAAAGGACTTAAAGCCCGGTTGACCGATGATCTCCCATAAGTGACTGAATTATCTTGCTTATATGGGGAGATTTTATAGAGTCAAATGAATCTATCGCCCGCGCCAGGCATTATAATATAATAGCTCAATAGGCCATCGAAACATGTACGAGGATTGTCTTCCCGCCCCGAAGGAAAACGGCCGGCCGCCGCGCGACAAGGTCATCGGCGCCCTCGTCACTTTGTTTTTCCACGGACTTCTGGGTGTCGCCATCTACCATGGGCGGTTCACGGTCAAGATCCTGTCCTTCGCGAAACAAGAGGTCCAGACCGTCATGATCGTTCCCCCGCTGAAGGTCAATATTCCGAGGATCGTCGGCGGCCGGGATCTTACGGCCGAACCCGCCGGCCCACTTGAGGAAGCAAGCCCTCCAGGGACGGCCCGGCGGTCCGGGGATGTCCGGCAGAGGCCTGCGGCGGGCGCGGAACCGCCGGCCGAAGCCCCCCCCGGCGAACCCGGCAAGCCCCCGGGCGAGGCGCCCTCAGCCGCAGCCGGAGCCGCCATCCCTTCCCTCTCTTCTTCTTCCAAATACCAGGAAATGATCGGCAAGTCCAAGCCGGCCGCTGGATCCGGCCTGACGATCGCGCTCGCGCCGCCGGGCACCCCTCCCGGCCCCCCCGGCGCCGGCGGAGGCGCTCCCCTCCCGGATTTTTCGAAGTACGGCCGGGGCGCCTTCGGGGGCGGCGGATACACGACGGGAGGAGGACGCGGCGGCGGAGCTGGAGGCCACCAACGGGTCGGCATATCCATCCCGCTCAAGGGCTATGACCTTTTGCCCTGGGCTTCCGTCGTGGTCGACCGGATCCAGCGCTTCTGGAATCTGCCCGCCGTACCCGAACTTCCCGATACGGCCAAGGTCCGGCTGATCGTCGTCATCAAGAAAAGCGGCGATCTCGATTCGATCGAGATCCTCGAGGGGACCTCCATCGAAGTCCTCGACCGGGCCGCGCTCGAGGCGATCCGGGCCGGACTCCCCTTCCCCGCTCTCCCCGCCGATTTCCCCGGCGAACTTTTGGAGATCTTTTTCGAGTTCGTTTACAATGACTAAACGTATGCCGGCGGTCCTCTTGCTGCTGTTGGCCTTGACGCCTCTCCTCCGCGCCGACTGGAAGTCGGAGCTCCTCTCCCGCCTGGGCCGGACGCCCGACTACCGCGCCGCCTACGATTACCTCGTCGAAGAATCCAAGAAAATGGAGCCGGAGGACAAGCAGACAGCGAGCGTCCTTCTCCCCTTCCTGGCCGGCAAGCTCGGCGATGTCGTCCGGGAGCGGGACCTGGCCGCCGAGTATTTCGAAACCTACCGGGACTACGACCCGGATTTCGGCTTCCTGGACGATTACACCCTGCGGGATTTCATCGTTTTTTGGGCCCGTTGGAAGAATTCCTATCCATTGGCCTACGACCTCAATCTGCTCTCCTATTCGAAGGGCCCGGCGACCGGCCTGCCGGCCACGGTCGAAGTCGGCCTCGAACTTCTCAACCCGGCGTTCTACAGGATCTCCCTCGGCCCCTACATCCTCGAAGGCGGGCATTGGCCGGCGGGCTTCCACATCCTGACCATCCCCCTCAATGGTCTTTTCGAACGCTCGGACACCTACGATTTCATCCTCGACCTCAGGGCCGGGGACATCATCGTGAGAAAACCCGTCCGGGTCCGGATCGATATCGCGGACGTGGTCGCTAGTGCCGCGCCCTCGCCCCGGGACACGTTCTTCCCCGAGTCCGGGACGCCGGCCAAGCCGATCCCGGAGGGGGAGATATCCCTCTACGTCGACGGCAAGCTCATCCTGAGAAGCCGCAAGATCGCCGCCAAGCCCTCTTCCTTCAGCTTTCCTCTCGGCGGGCCGCTCATGCCGGGCCAAAAGCCCTATCTGCCGCCGCCGAAAACGGGTCCCATGGCAAGCGGGGTCAACATCGTCGACGCCATCGCCCTGGCCTACAAGGCCATCAAGGACCTCGTGGCCAAGAAGCCGCCGAAGCCGTCCCCTCCCTCTTACCATAAGGTCAGCAGTTTGTCCTTCGCTTACTCCCGGACCACGGCCGATGGGCTGGGTGTGTCGGCCCGGGCATCCATCGACCTCGTTCCCGCGCGAGCCTTCGTCCTGAAAGAATGATGCGGGGGGCGGGTTGACTTCTGCCCCGCATGTCTGCTATATCTTCCCTTAAGAGCAGGCCCTCGTTGAATGGCGTCAGGCCGATACCTCGATAAGGAAGCCTGGAGAATCGGAGGTTCAAAATGGGCGAGAAGGGGATTGAAAGGCGAATCTGCCAGCGGTTCAAGATCCCCGGAGCGACAGTTTCCTACAGGAAAGAGAAGTTCCTTTCGTCCAAGACGAAGATCGACGAGGAGTTCTGCCCCGTTCTGGATCTCAGCCGGGGCGGCGTCCGTTTCCTGACCCAAAAGCCCCTGAAATTCAAATCCAAGGTCACCCTTCAGCTGTCCATTCCCGGCGAGAGGATCCCGCTCAACCTCAAGGGCCGCGTCCGCTGGTCGATGTTCAACGCCGGGAAGAGCTACAAGTACCAGGCGGGCGTACAGTTCACTCCCTATGGGCTTGAGAAAAACCAGAACGTTCCCCAGGTGCTGACCAAGATCGTCGCCATCGAACAGAAATTCATCGAGCTGGGCGGCCCGGAGATCCCCGGCCAGCCCGGCGAATTCGGCGCCTAACGCGGGGCCATCGGTTTCGCCGGTTTCTCCCCTTCGACAACGACCTGCGAGTAGTCCGCGATCTCCAGAAGCATCTTGTTGATGGACTGGAGCAGTCCCAGGCGGTTCTGGCGGACCTTCCTTTCCTCGGCCATGACCAGGACTTTGTCGAAGAACGTGTTCAGGATGGGCTGGATCTTGAAATAGATGCCTTGGGCCCGGGCGTAATCCCCCCGGGCGATCATGGGCTGGGCGTTGTCGCGGATGATGGCGAAAGTCGAATAGAGGTCGCGCTCCTCCTTTTCGATAAAGAGGTCGGGGTTGACCTTGGCCGCGGACAGTCCCTTGAGGATGTTGTTGACCCGCTTGGCCATGAGGATGAAGGGCTCGAACTGCGGGCTGGATTTCAGGGAATCCAGGGCCTCGACCCGGGGCAGAACGTCGTAGATCCGGTCCAGGCCGGGTCCGAGGGCGGCGGCTACGAGGTCGTAGCGAGAGCCCCTTTTCTCCAGGATGAAGCGCAAGCGGCCTGCGAAGAACTCCAGGCATGCGGTCTTGACGGCCCCGTGCTCGACCGTCAGCCGGTCGCCGTAAACGGCCAGGACCTTGTCGAGCAGAAGCGGGAAGGAGAAGCGGAGCTTCCTGTCCAGGATGACCTTGCAGACGCCGTGGGCGTTGCGGCGCAGTCCGAAAGGGTCGCTCGAACCACTGACCGGGATGCCCACGCCCAAGACGCCGACGATGGAATCCATCTTGTCGGCGATCGATAGTACGGCCCCGGAGAGAGCGGTCGGCGAAGCGTCCTCGAGACTGCCGGGCTGGTAGTGCTCGTAGATCGCCTGATGGACCGCGGCCGGGAATCCGTCTTGTTTGGCATAGAGGCCGCCCATCCGGCCCTGGAGGCCGGAAAATTCCTTGACCATCTCGGTGAGCAGGTCGGCTTTGCACAGCCCGGCGGCTTCGATCGTCTCGGCCTTGATCTCGGCCGCCTTGAGCTTGTCGCAGAGATAGGAGACGATCTTTTTCAGCCGCATGGCCTTGTCTTCGTAACTGCCGAGCTTCTCCTGGAAGATGACGTTCTTCAGGCCGGCCGCCCGTTCCTTGAGGGGAACCTTGCGGTCCTGGTCCCAGAAGAACCGGGCATCTTCGAGCCGAGCCCGGAGGACGCGTTCGTTTCCCTTGCAGATGAGCCCTTTGCCGTCGGCGACCGCGTCGGCGACCCCGAGGAAATGGGGCAACTGCTTATTGTCCCAGACGACGGAGAAGAGCTTTTGGCCGGCGCGCATGGCCGTTGACAGGACCTCGAGAGGGAGGCTCAGATAGGTTTCCGGGAATCCGCCGAAGACAACAAGGGGATGCTCGACATTGAGGGTCAGCTCGTCGAGGAGCTCCGGGTCCGGGTAGGCCTGCGCTTTGAGAGGGGCCAGGGCCTCTTCGATCTGGGTCAGGATCGTCCTCTTCCGGGCCTCTGGATCGACGACGACGAAGTTTTTCTCTAGCTCGGCCGTGTATTCGGCCAAGCTCCGGGCCTTGATCGCGCCGGACGAGGCGATCCTGTGACCGACCGTTTCGTCCGTGGCCTTGAACCCCTCGAACGAGGTCTCGACCGGGATCCCGCCGAAGACGCAGAGCAGGCCGTGGATGGGACGTGAAAAACGGAACGGGCTCTCCGCCCAGCGCATCATTTTAGGGAAGGACAATGCGCGGAGGACCCGCGGAACGACATCCTTGAGGATCTCGGACGCGGGCGTCCCCTTGGCCTTGCGCCTGAATCCGAGGTATTCGCCGCGCGGTGTCCGGATCGCTTCGAGAAGGTTCTCGTCCACTCCCTGGGACCTGGCGAAGCCCTTCCCGGCCGGCGTCAGCGCCCCGTCCGGCCCCTTGGCGATGGCCAGCGGCGGCCCGGTGACGACCTCTTCGCGGTCCTCCTGCCCGGCGGCGAAATCGCCGGCGACGACGAGCCGTCGCGGCGTGGCCAGGGTTCGGAGCGAAACGACCTCGATCCTGGCGGCCGAGAGCTCTTTTCGGAACCCGGCCTCGAGCTGAGTGAGAGCCGAGCGGATGTGGGAGGCCGGGAGTTCCTCCGTCAGAAGTTCCAGGAGGAATTCCATCAGACCCCCTCCTTCGCCGAAGTGTATCTCCGGGCGATGTCGTTGACCAAGGCCCGGATCTGGGAGATCATCTTGATCCGTTCGGTGACGCTGATAGCCCCCCGGGAATCGAGGAGGTTGAAGTTGTGGGAGCACTTCAGGCACATATCGTAGGCCGGCAGGAGCAGATTCCTTTCGATCAAGCGGGTCGCTTCCTTCTGGCAGGCGCTGAAGGCCTGCCGGAGCATGCCGACGCTCGCGACGGAGAAATTGTACTCCGAGAACTCCTTCTCCTCGCGCAAGCGGAGGTCCCGGTAGCTGACGTCGGCCGACCAATCGAGGTCGTAGATGTCGTCCTTCTGCTCGAGGAACATCTCCAACCTCTCCAGGCCGTAGGTGATCTCGACGGGAACCGGCGAAAGGTCGATGCCGCCGCACTGCTGGAAATAGGTGAACTGGGTGATCTCGAGACCGTCGAGGAGGATCTGCCAACCGACGCCCCAGGCGCCGATCGTCGGCGATTCCCAGTTGTCCTCGTCGAATCGGAGATCGTGGTCTTCGAGGGCGACGCCCAGGGATCTCAGGCTCCTGACGTAGACGTCCTGGATATCGACGGGCGACGGCTTCATGATGACCTGGTACTGGAAGTGCTTTTGGACGCGGTTGGGATTCTCGCCGTATCGGCCGTCGTCCGGCCGGCGCGACGGTTGGACATAACCCACACGCCAAGGCCGCTTGTCGAGGACACGGAAGAACGTGTCCGGGGTCATTGTACCGGCGCCGACCTCGAGGTCATAGGTCTGGGCCAGGTAGCAGCCTTGCCCGGCCCAGAACCGGTGCAGGTTGAGGATCAGGTCTTGAACGGACATGCCTAGGCTTTCTTTTCCCAGCGCAAGACAGGGAACTTGGCCGCGGCCACCTCGTCGAGCCGGCTGACATAAGCGGCGTGCGGGGCGGAGTGGAGGAGCTCGGGGGTTTCCTTGGCCTCCCGGGCGATGGCCTTCATGGCGTCGATGAACAGGTCCAGGTCGCGGCGGCTCTCCGTCTCGGTCGGCTCGATCATCAGCGCGCCATGGACGATGAGCGGAAACGACATCGTCGGCGGGTGAAGGCCGTAATCAATGAGCCGCTTGGCGATGTCCAGGTTGGTGACGCCGAATTCCTTCTGGAACTTGTCCGAGAAGACGCACTCGTGCATCGAAGGCGTCGTGTACTTGAGGTGGTACTCCCCTTCGAGACCTTTACGGATGTAGTTGGCGTTGAGCACGGCGAACTCGGCGATCTCGCGGACGCCCTTTGGCCCGAGAGTCATGATGTAGCACAGGGCCCGGATGATCACGGAGAAATTCCCGAAGTAGCTCCTGACCCGGCCGATCGTCGCCGGGCGGTCGAAATCGAGGACGAAACGGCCGCCCTTCTCCCCGACCACGGGGACCGGAAGATAGGGCACGAGCTCCTTCTTGACGCCGACCGGCCCCGATCCGGGGCCGCCGCCGCCGTGAGGTGTAGAGAACGTCTTGTGGAGGTTGATGTGGAGGACGTCGATGCCCATGTCGCCAGGCCGGACGATCCCCGTCAGGGCGTTCATGTTCGCCCCGTCCATGTAGACGAGGCCGCCCTTGGCGTGGACGATCTCGGCGATACGGCAGATGTCGGACTCGAAGACACCGAGCGTGTTCGGGTTGGTCACCATCAGGGCGGCGACTTCGTCGGTCATGGCCGCTTCGAGGGCGTCGACGTCGATCGTCCCTTTCTCGTTCGACTTGACTTCCTTGACGGAGTAGCCGCAGATGTGGGCCGAGGAGGGGTTGGTCCCGTGGGCCGAATCGGGGATGAGGACATACTTGCGGGCGCCGCCCCGGGCTTCGAGAGTGGCCCGGATAAGCATCATTCCGGTGAGCTCTCCGTGGGCCCCGGCGGCGGGATGGAGGGAGAAGGCGTCCATCCCGGCGATCTCGCAAAGGTAGGTCTCGAGCCTCTTCAGGACCTCCAGGCTGCCCTGGACGAGGTCCTCGGATGCGAGGGGATGGGACGCGGCGAAATCGGGCAGGCCGGACAGGCGCTCGTTGACCTTGGGATTATATTTCATGGTGCACGAGCCGAGCGGATAGAGACCCACGTCCACACAGTAGTTCTTCTGGGACAGCCGGGTGAAGTGCCGGGTGACTTCCGTCTCCGAGACCTCGGGAAAGCCTTCGATCTCCCGACGCAGAGCGACGCCGGCGAGGAGGTCCTTTTTCTCGGGCACGTCCAGGGCCGGCAGTTCGACGGCCCGCTTGCCCGCCTCGCTTATTTCGAAAATGAGGGGTTCACGGATTTCCTTGATCATGACAGGACCTCCCGGAGCGCTTGGGCCAGCCTGTCGATCTGGTCCTTGGTTTTCATCTCGGTGACGCAGACGAGGGCGGAGTTCTTGAGCTCCGGATAGGCGGGCTCGAGGCCGTAGCCCCCGATGAGCCCCTTGCCGCGCAGGCCGGCGTCGACGGCCGGCCAAGGCTTGGCCAGCTCGACGACGAACTCGTTGAAGACCGGGCCGGAGAATTTTATCCGGACGCCCGGCACGGCCGCCAGGCGTTCGGCCGCATAGGCCGCTTTCTGTACGTTCTGCCAGGCCAGTTCCTTCAAGCCCTGCTTGCCCAGGCTTTCCATGAAGATCGTCGCCCGGAGCGCGCAGAGACCCTGGTTCGTGCAGATGTTCGACGTCGCCCGCTCCCGGCGGATGTGCTGTTCCCGGGTCGAGAGCGTCAGGACGAAACCCCGCCGGCCTTCCTTGTCCACCGTCTGCCCGACGATGCGGCCCGGCATCTGCCGGAGAAACTCCTTCTTGCAGGCCATGAAACCGAGGTAGGGCCCGCCGAAGCTCACGGGGATGCCCAGAGACTGGCCCTCACCCGTGACGATGTCGGCGCCGAGCCGGCCTGGGCCTTCGAAGAGCCCCAGCGAGACGGCCTCGACGACGATGGCGACGGACAGGGCTTTGCGGCCGTGGGCGGCGTCGGAAAGCGCCTGGACGTCTTCGACGACGCCGAAAAAGTTGGGCGACTGGTAGACGACCGCCGCCGTGCTCTCGTCGAGGGCCCGGAGGAGGGCGTCCTTGTCGACCCGGCCGTCGGGCCCGTAAGGGACATCGACGGCTTCGAAACCGAGGTTCTTGATGTAGGTCCGGACGACCTCGCGATACTGCGGGTGGAGCGTCCGGGCGAGGAGGACCTTGTTCCGGGTCGTTATCCTCTGGGCCATCAGGACGGCTTCGGCCGTGGCCGTGGCGCCTTCGTAGAGGGAGGCGTTGGCGATATCGAGTCCCGTGAGCTGACAGATGAGGGTCTGGAACTCGAAGACGACCTGGAGCGTGCCCTGGCTGACTTCGGGCTGATAGGGGGTGTAGGGGGTGACGAACTCGCCCCGCGAGCTCAGATAATCGACGACGGTCGGGATGAAGTGGTCGTAGGCCCCGCCGCCGAGGAAGGAGAGGTGGCGGGAATAGGCGTTCTTCTGGCCGATCGCCTCGATCGTCCGGACGAGCTCGAGCTCGGACTGGGCCGCGGGCAGCGTGAGCTCCCGCTTGAGCCGGACGGCATCCGGGATGCAGCAGAACAGGTCGTCGGTCGACCCGGCACCCACGGCCGCCAGCATCTCCTTCTTGTCCTTGTCGCTGAGAGACAGATAACTCATCAGTGCTCGAGACCTTCCAGGAATTTTTCGTAGTCGCCGGCGGTCAAGAGCCCATCGATCTCCTTCTTGTCCTTGATCTTCAGGCGGACGATCCAACCCTTTCCGTGGGGGTCCTTGTTGATCAGGTCCCCGGTCTGGGTGAGCTCGTCGTTGACGGCGACGACCTGGCCGGAGATGGGCGCGTAGACGTCGGACACCGACTTCACGGATTCGACGACGCTGATCGACTGATGCACGGCGAGCTCCTTCCCCACCGGGGGGAGTTCGACGTAGATGATGTCCCCGAGCTGGTGCTGGGCGAAATCGGTGACGCCGACCAGGGCCTCATCGCCCGCGACCTTGATCCACTCGTGCTCCTTGGTGTAACGGAAATCATTCGGATACATGGATGCCTCCTCGATGATGGAACTTGCTATTTCTTGCCCGCCCTCTTGTAGAAGGGGGTGGGAATGACCCTGGCCTTGACCCTTTTCGTCCGGATCTCGACCTCGAACTCCGACCCCACGGCCGTGGCCGCGATAGGGAGATAGACGAGCCCGATGGCTTTTTTCAGGAGCGGCGAAAAGGTCCCCGACGCGATCTCGGACACCTTCTGCCCTCCGGAATAGACGGGATAATGGGGCCTGGCGACGCCCGGCTCGGCCAGCTCGAAACCGACGAGCTTTCTCCGGAGCCCTTCGGCCAATTGCTTCTCGACGACCGGCCGGCCCAGGAAGTCCCCTTTCTGCAGCTTGACGATCCATTTCAGATCGGCTTCGAGCACGGTCGTCTTGTCCGAAATGTCGTTGCCGTAGAGCATGAGCTTGGATTCGAGCCGCAAGGTGTCGCGGGCGCCGAGGCCGATGGGCAGGAGCCCGTGTGGCTGGCCTTTCTCGATGAGGGTCGTCCAGACGACTCCGGGGTCCGGGTCGGTCGTGTAGATCTCGAAGCCGTCCTCCCCCGTGTAGCCGGTCCGGGACACGAGGCAGTCCTTGCCCACGACCTTGCCCTTGGCCCAATGGAACGATTTCATCCCGGCCAGGTCGATGTCGGTGAGCGGTTGGAGGATCGTTTCGGCCAGCGGCCCCTGGAGGGCGAGTTGGGAGTAAGAGTCGCTCAGATTCTCGACCTTGACCTCAAAACCCTTGGTGTGGCCCGCGATCCAGGCGAAGTCCTTGTCGACGTTGGCCGCGTTGACGACGAGGAAGTATTCCTCGGGGCCGATGCAGTAGACGAGCATGTCGTCGACGAAGGTCGATTCGGGCGTCATCAGCGCCGTGTACTGGACCTGGCCCGGGGCCAGGCGGGCGGCATCGTTCGGGGTCAGCCACTGGACGTAGGCCAGGGCCTGCTTGCCCGTGACCAAAACCTCGCCCATATGGCTGACGTCGAAGAGGCCGGCCTTGGTCCGCACGGCCATGTGCTCGGGGATGATGCCCGAATATTCGACCGGCATCTCCCAGCCGCAGAACTCGATCATCTTGCCGCCGAGCTTTTTGTGCAGTTCGTTGAAGCGCGTCTTATTCATGGGTCCTTCCCTTACTTGAAATGAAACCCAAAATTATCACAACTCGCGGCAGCGTTCAAGTCCACCGCGCCAATCGCATGCTTGCCCTCGGGAGGCTTTTTGATATAATAATCTGCCGAACATGATCGCCTTTAAAAACCGCTTGAAAGAAACGATTTATGAAAGGCTGAAGGGCGTCTATCCGGTCACGCGCGATGACCTCGATATGGCCCCGACGCCCGATCCGAAGATGGGCGATCTGGCCCTGACATTCCCCTTTGCCCTGGCCAAGACGCTCAAGAAGGCGCCTCGCGCCATCGCCCAGGAGGCCGCCGCGCTTCTCGGTTCAGTCGAAGGCGTGGTCAAAGCGGACGTCGCCGCTGGGGGATTTCTCAACCTCTGGCTTGATAAGGCCGCCGTCTTCGCCGAGGCCGTCCGTACCGCCGGACGGACGTCGGTTGTCCCCGAAGAGGACAAGATCATCATCGAGCACACCAACATCAACCCGAACAAGGCCGCCCACATCGGCCATCTCCGCAACGCCTGCCTCGGCGACACCCTGGCCCGCTGCCTGCGCTTCCAGGGCGAGAAGGTCGAGGTCCAGAATTACATCGACGACACCGGCGTCCAGGTCGTCGATGTCGTCTTCGGCCTCACGGAGCTCGAGAAAAAATCCCTCGAGGACCTCGAGAAGCTCCCCGGCAAGTTCGATTACTACTGCTGGGACCTCTATGCCCGCGTCTCCTCCTATCTCGCCGGCCATCCCGAGGCCCAGTCCCGCAAGGGGGAGATCTATCAACGGATCGAGCTCGGCCGGGATCCCGAGTACGCCCTGTCCCGCTACGTTTCCCGGCGCATCGTGCGCGCCCACCTGGCCACAATGAAACGGCTGGGCATCGCCTACGACGTCCTGCCCTGCGAGAGTACCATCCTCCACTTGAAGTTCTGGGAAAAGGCCTTCGATCTCCTCAAGGCGCGGCAGGCCATCTATCTGGCCGCGGAAGGCGAGAACAAGGGCTGTTGGGTGATGCGCCTCGAGGAGCACGAGGAACGGGAGAAGGTCATCGTCCGCTCCGACGGCACCGTGACCTATGTCGGCAAGGACATCGCCTACCAGCTCTGGAAATTCGGCCTGCTCGGCCGCGATTTCTATTACGAGCCCTTCGCCGAGGAGGCCGGGCGGATCCTGTGGATATCGACGTCGACCCCCACCCCGGGCGGCCCGAGGTTCGGCGGGGCCAGCAAGGTCTATAACGTCATCGACACGCGACAATCCTATCTCCAAAAGGTCGTCGTCCAGGGCTTGCGTTCTCTGAAATTCGACGCCCAGGCGGCCAAGTCGGTCCACTTCTCTTACGAGATGGTCGCCCTCTCTTCAAAGAGCCTGGCCGAGCTCGGCTATTCCGCATCGGAGGAAGAGAAGGAGCGATCCTTCCTCGAGGTCTCGGGGCGGAAGGGGCTCGGTGTCAAGGCCGACGACCTCCTCGACAGGCTCGAAGACAAGGCCCGAGCCGAGATCGAGAAAAGGAACTCCGCCCTGCCCGCGCCCGAAAAAGCGCGGATCGCCCGGGACATCGCCTCGGGAGCCCTGCGCTACTTCATGCTCAAGTTCGCCCGGAACTCGCTCATCGTCTTCGATTTCGAGGAAGCCCTCAGTTTCGAGGGAGAGACCGGACCGTACCTCCAGTATACCGCGGTCAGGATGAACAGCATCTTCCGCAAGCTCAAGGAGCGGGACGGCGTCGTTGAAGCCGACATCATGCCGCCGGCCGACGGCCGGACGCTCCTGCCGCGCGGACTTTCGGAGGCAGAGACGGCCGATTTCTGGGAACTCGTCGTCACCGCCGCGTCGCTCGAGCAGGAGGTCCTTCGATCCGTCTCCGCCCTCGAATTCTCCCACCTGGCCAAGTTCGCCTTCCTCCTCTGCCAGAAGTTCAACGGCTATTACCATAAATACCCGGTCCTCGCCGAGGAGAACCTAGAGGTCAAGGCCTTCCGGCTTCTGACCCTCCGTTACACCAAGGAGCAGCTCCAGTGCGCCCTGGCCCTCATGGGCATCCCTCTTCCCGAACGCATGTGACGCAACTTCTCGAGGTCTTCGGCGGTTTATCAACCTTAGAGCGGAGGTGAAAATGATCGAGGTTCAAGAGCTCACCAAGAAGTACGGGGATCTCGTCGCCGTCCGCGACCTGACGTTCAAGGTCGAAACGGGCCGCATCTGGGGCCTCCTCGGCCCGAACGCGGCTGGCAAGACGACGACGATGCGCATCCTGACCGGCTACCTGCCGGCGACGTCCGGCCGGGCTACGGTGGCCGGGTTCGACGTTTTCAACGAGCCCGACGCGGTCAAGAGATCCATCGGCTACCTGCCCGAAGTCGTCCCCCTTTACCTGGACATGACCGTCTCCGGGTACCTCGGCTTCGTCGCCGAGATCAAGCAGGTCCCTGCCTCCAAGCGCAAGGCGGCGATCGGCCGCGTCATCGAGTCGGCCGGCCTCAAGGACGTCAGCCGCCGGCTCATCAAGAACATCTCCCGGGGCTTCAAACAGCGTGTGGGCATCGCCCAGGCCATGATCCACGACCCGAAGGTCCTCGTCCTGGACGAGCCGACGATCGGCCTCGATCCGGCCCAGATCCGCGAGATCCGCGAGCTCATCAAGAGCCTTCGCGGCGAGCATACGATCCTGCTCTCGACCCACATCCTGCCCGAGGTCACCCAGGTCTGCGACGGCGTCGTCATCATCAACCAAGGCCGGCTCATGGCCTCCGGCTCCCTCGAGGCCCTGGCCGCCTCTTTCGAACGGAATGACGGCGTTATCCTCAAGCTCCGGCGCGCCGGCGCCGAGGAAGCCGCTCTCCTCAAGGGCATCCCCGGCGTCGACAGGGTCTCGGCCGAGGGCAACGAGCTCCGCGTCGAGTGGGGCCGCGGCCTCGATCTCCACGACGACGTCGCCCGCCTGGCCCTCGACCGGGGTCTCGGCCTTCGGGAGATGAGGTCCGTCGCCAGCATCGAGGACCTCTACATGAAGATCGTCTCGGGAGGGCTCGAACAATGAGAAACATCTGGTCCCTGACGAAAAAAGAGATCGGGGCCTATTTCAGCTCGCCCATCGCCTACGTCGTCATCTCCGGCTTCCTCCTTCTCGTCGGCTACTTCTTCTACAGCCTCGTCTGGTGGTTCAACGCCCAGGCCATGCAGATGGCCCAGAATCCCTACTACGCCCAGCAGATCAACATCAACGAAATGGTCTTCTCTCCGCTCTTCCACAACATGAGCATCATCCTCATCCTCGTCGCCCCGCTCCTGACCATGCGGCTGCTGGCCGAGGAAAAAAAGAACGGCACCGACGAGCTCCTCTACACCTCCCCGCTTTCGGTCGGCCAGATCATTCTCGGCAAGTACTTGGCCGCCCTGGTCATGCTGGCCGCCATGCTCGGGCTGACCGCCATTCTCTCGATCTTCGCTTTCGCCTTCGGCAACCCCGAGATCGCCCCGTGGCTCACCGGCTACCTGGGGCTCTTCCTGATGGGGGCGACGTTCATCGCCATCGGCCTCTTCTTCTCCTCGCTGACCGACAACCAGATCGTCGCCGCCTTCCTGACCTTCGTCACCCTCCTGCTTTTCCTCGTCCTGAACTGGGTCGCCTCGTCCGGGAGCGGAGCGTGGCAGAGCATCCTCAGCTATCTCTCGTTCTCCCAGCACTTCGAGGACATGACCCGCGGCATCCTGGACACCAAGGATGTCGTCTATTACCTGAGTTTCTCGTTCTTCGGCCTATTCCTGGCCCACTCCGTCATCCAGTCGAGGCGGTGGAGGTAAGCCATGAAAACGTTCAAGAAATACCTCAATACCATCGCCCTGGCCCTCATCACCGCGACCGTCGTCATCGGGATCGTCTGGCCCCAAAAAAAGACCCTGGTCTTCACGATCGGCGCTCTCGGTCTCCTGGCCCTGTCCGCGCATATCGCTTTCAACTTGAAATCCCTCAAGCAGAGCTTCCGGCGCAAGTCCTTCATCTATTCGGGGAACCTCCTCCTCGTCGTCGTGCTCGTCCTGGGCATCGTCGGTCTCCTGAATTATTTCCTTTCCAAGAACCATTACCGGATGGACTTCACCGCGGCCAAGATCCACAGCCTGTCCGGCCAATCCGTTTCCGTCCTCAATAACCTCAAGACCGACATCGCCTTCAAATGCTTTTTCCGGGAAGGCAACTATGGCCGGGCGGCCATGGAGAACCTGCTCAAGATCTACGCCTATCATTCGGCCAAGATCACCTATGAGTTCATCGACCCGGATAAGAACCCCGGCCTGGTCAAACGCTACGACGTCACCCAGGACGGGACGACGGTCATCGAGGCCGGCGACAAGGAGAGCCGGATCACCACGACCTCCGAAGAGGAGGTCACCAACGCCCTGATCAAGGCCACCCGGGCCACGAAAAAGGTCATCTATTTCCTCGAAGGCCACGGCGAGGAGTCCGTCGAAGAAGCCGGGGACAACGGCTACTCGACCGTCAAGACCGAGCTCGAAAAGCTCGGCTACGAAGTGAAGAAACAGGCCCTGGCCCTGGCCGACAGGTTCCCCAAGGACTGCGCCCTCCTCGTCGTCCCCGGGCCGCAGAAAGACCTCCTGCCGAACGAATACGAGACGATCCGGACCTACATCAAGGACGGCGGCCGTTGCCTTTTCATGGTCGACCCCGAAACGTCCACGCTGCTACCGCTCTTCCTGGCCGATTACGGCTTCAAGCTCGAGAACGACATCGTCGTCGACACCGTCTCGCGGCTTCTCGGCGGCGACTACTTCATGCCCGTCGTCAGCGAGTACGAGACGCACGCCATCACCGACAAGTTCGGTTACGCGACGTTCTTCCCCTTTGCCCGGTCCGTCGAGATCGGCGAAACCAAGCCCGAAGGGGCGACGCTCACGGCCCTGGCCAAAACCAGCCCGAATTCGTGGTCGGAGAGGCAGCTCGACCAGAAAGAGGTCAAGTTCACGCCGGACAAGGACAAGCAGGGGCCGATCACCCTCGCCGCCGTATCGAGCTTCAAGGCCAAGGCCGCCGAGCCCTCCCCCGCGCCCTCCGAAGCCACGCCCGATGCGGCCGAAAAGGAGGCCCGCATCGCCGTCGTCGGCGACTCCGACTTCGCCAAGAACCGCTACTACGGCGTGTCGGGCAACGGTAACTTCTTCCTCAACATCGCCAACTGGCTGACCGAGGAAGCCGACCTCATCGCCATCCAGCCCAAGACGCAGATGCCGCGGACGATCCAACTCACCCCGTCACAGGGGCGGCTGCTATTCCTCGTCAGCGTCGTCATTCTCCCCCTAGCCGTGCTTCTCCTCGGGCTTTCCGTCTGGCTTCGGAGGAGGTCGCTGTGAAATTCCGGAGGACCCTGCTCCTGTTCGCGGTTTTCGTTGTCCTTTTGGGCATCGTTGCGTTCTTCGAATCCAAGGGAGAAAAGAAAAGGACCTCCGAGGAAAAAGCGAGCACGCTCATCAGCATCAATTCCGCCGACGTCAGAAAAGCGAGCCTCGTCCGGGACGGCGTGACCCTGACCTTCGAGCGTGATGAGACGGGGCCGTGGCGGCTGACCTCGCCGCTCCAAGCGGCGGCCGATGACGCCGAAGTCACCAGCTTCGTCGGCTCACTCGCTCCCCTGCGCATCGAGCGCGTCGTCGAAAAGGAGGCCAAGGAGCTGGCCGCTTACGAGATCCCTAAAATAGAGATCTCCCTCTGGGTCAAGGGTGAGGACGCGCCCGTCCGGCTCCTCGTCGGCATGGAGAATCCCCTCGACAAGACCTTCTTCGCCAAGCGGGAGGACGACCCGCGGGTCGTCCTCCTGGCCTCGACGCTCAAGACAGCGCTCGACAAAAAGATCTTCGACTTCCGGCAGAAAGACGTCTTCAAGTTCAGCGTCGACGACGTCAAGACCGTCCGTGTCCGGGCGAAAACCGTCACCTGGCAGGCCCAGCGTGAAGAGGCCGGCTGGTTCCTAAAAAATCCCGTCGCCGCCCCGGCCGCCAAGGGCAAGGTCGACTCCCTCCTCGATTCCTTATCGGGGCTCCGGGCCAAGGCGTTCGTCGCCGAGGCTAAGAATGCCGAGGTCCTCAAGAAATTCGGCCTCGAGAAACCCGAATACGAGGTCATCCTGTCCCTCCCCGCGTCCAGCCAGGAGATCGTCTTCTCGCTGCACCAGGAGGGCGAGGCCTTCTATGCGACGACTTCCCTTTCGGCCAAGATCATCGCCTTCGAGGGTGCTCTCCTGGCCGATCTCGACCGCAAGGTCGACGCGATGAGGGAGACGACGGTCGCCGATTTCTATTCCTGGGAGGCGGACAAGGTCGTCCTCAAGAAGGGCGGCTTCGAGCTCTCCGCGGTCAAGGAAAAAGTGGGCGAGGAAGACAAGTGGCTCCTCGACCCGGCGGCCAAGGAAGAGGCCGACCGGACCAAGGTCGAGGAGTTCCTGCGCAAGATCGAAGGCCTTGAAGCCGCCTCCTTCATCGACAACCCCGGACCGCCGGCCGCTTATGGTCTTGTCGGCGGGACGGAGGTCCGGGTCCGGACGAAGGACGCCCAAGGCAAGGTCAAGGAGACGGTCCTTCTCATCGGAAAGGAAGACGCGGAGAAAAAGCAGGTCATCGTCAAGAACGCCCAGTTCGACTTTCTCTTCCTCGTCGACTCGGGCTTTCTTCAGGATATCCCCAAGGAAAAGAAGGACTGGAAGACCGAACCGCCCAAACCGGAAGAGGGCAAGACCGATAAAAAATAGATTCAGCGAGCGGCTTCTCGCCTGGTACCGGGTCCAGAGGCGAAAACTGCCGTGGCGACGGAGCCGGGATCCTTACAAGATCTGGGTCTCCGAGGTCATGCTCCAGCAGACGACCGTCCAGGCCGTCATCCCCTATTATGAACGCTGGCTAGGAGTCTTTCCGGATATACTAAGCTTGGCCAGGGCCCCCCTCCGGAAGGTCCTGAGAGAATGGCAGGGGCTCGGTTATTACCAAAGGGCCGGAAATCTCCATCGAACGGCCAAGACGATCGTTCGCGAGCACAACGGAAAAGTGCCCGACGACGAGAACGTGCTCCGGAACCTGCCGGGTTTCGGGCCCTATACCACGGCAGCCGTGCTAAGTCTTGCCTACGGTAAGCCGTTGCCCGTCATCGACGCCAACGTCCGGCGGGTCCTCATGCGGGTCCTCGGACTCCGCGGGACGGCCGTAGCAAGGACCGACAAAACGCTCCACGCCTTCCTCGAGAAGGTCTTTTCCAAGGATTCGCCCGGAGAGTTCAACCAGGCCATGATGGAGCTCGGGGCGCTCGTCTGCCGGAGCCGGAACCCTCAATGCCTCGCCTGTCCGGTGCGGGAGTTCTGCCGGGCGGCGCGAGAAGGGACGCAGGAGATCATTCCCCGGCCTCGGAAACTGAGGCTCGAGAAGATCGAAGCGGCGATCGCGGTCATCGAGAAGGACGGCCGCATCCTCATCCAGAAGCGGCCCGCCGGGGGATTGCTGGCCGACCTCTGGGAATTCCCGGGAGGGAAGGTCGAGCCGGGAGAGAGCCTGACGGCCTCGCTGAGGCGCGAGATCCGCGAGGAACTCGGAGTCGAAGTTGAAGACGTCCGGTGCCTGACGACCGTCCGCCACGCCTACACCCGTTTCCAGGTCACGCTCCACGCCTACGCGTGCAGGATCCGCGATCAGGACTTCAGGCCGGGGCCCCGGCGCCGCTGGGTCACCCTGACATCCATCCGGAAATATCCCCTGCCCTCGGGGAGCGTAAAGATCGTCGATTTCCTGGCCCGCCGGAAAAACGCATAGGGCCGGGCGGTCACAGGGTGATATCCATCGCCAAATCGCCTTGCGACAACGGCCGAGAATCGGGAGACGGACCTTTTTTTAGAGCAAGCCTATTTCCCGGTGCTTCGCTGCCACCGCTTCGGCCAACTGATCGACGGCTTCCATGTCGGACGGCTTGGGCAAACCCTTGCAGATGACCGGAGGCAGCAGCTCGACCTTGAGGTTGGGCATGGAGGCCTTGACGACGTCGGCCATTTTCCCGGCCCAACCATAGGAGCCGACGATCGAGGCGAACCGGACCTTCGGCCGAAGGGCGTTGGCCAGGACGACGGCGTAGAGGGCCATCGGGTGGGGCCCGACGTGGACCGTCGGACTGGCCACGATGAGCGTCGCCGCGTCGACGAGGCTCATAGCCAGCTGGCCGATGTCGGCCGTGGCCAAGTTAAAAGGAAAGACGGTGATGCCCCGCTCGGACAGAGCTCCGATGAGACGCTCGACCAGAAGGGCGGTCGAACCGTGCATCGTGACCCAGGGAATGACGACGGTGTTATGGGGCGTGTCATCGGTCCAATCCCTGTAGGCCCGGATGATGGACCCGGGATCGCGGTGGACCGGGCCATGGCTCGGAGCGATCATCCGGATATCGAGGTCACGGATCTTCTCCAGGTTCTTTTGGACGATCTTGCGGAATGGCATCATGATCTCGGCGTAATACCGTTTCGCTTCGGCCAGGATGCTATCGGCACCGTCGACGAAAAGGTCGGTCGAGGCGATGTGGGCGCCGAACCAGTCACAGCTAAAAAGGACCTTGTCCTCCTCGAGGTAGGTCGACATCGTTTCCGGCCAGTGGACCCATGGCGTGGCGATGAAGCGCAGGGTCTTTCCTCCCAGATCGAGCCTTTCCCCGTCGGCCACCGTCCGGATCCGGGCGGGATCGAGCCCGAGGTGGCCGATGAGCATGGGTTTGGCCAGCTCAGACGACAGGAGTTGGACTCCGGGATAGCGCTCGAGAACCCAGGGAATGGACCCCGAATGGTCCTGTTCGGTATGGTTGGAGATGAGATAATCGACCCGGGTGACATCTTTCATGCGGGCCTGGAGCACATGGAGCATCGCCGGCTCGACCGTATCGATAAGGGCGGTCTTGTCCCGGCCCCGGACAAGATAGGCGTTATAGCTCGTCCCGTCGGGAAGCGGGATGAGGGCGTCGAAAAGTCTCCTGTCGAAATCCTGGGCCCCCACGGCCAGGACGCCGGGCACGATCTCTCTGGGTTTCATGAGCACAATTCTCCTCGTAGATAACGACTAATTCCTACTTATTTTATAGTATTTGGCCAGAAAAATAAAGCGCTCACACGCCCGGATATTTCCGCTTGGCGAAGTAGATGATCTCCGGGTGCTTCTTGTATCCCAGCTTCTCGAAGACGGCCATGGAGACGGCGTTGTCGTCCTCGATGAGGCAGGCCAGGATGTCCATCCCCAGGGATTCGAGCCAGCCTTCGGCCGCGCGGACAAGAAGGGCGCCTATCCCCCGTTTCCGCAGCGCCGCGTCCACGGCCAGCCGGTTGATCCAACCCTTACGGCCGTCGTGGGTCGCGAGCACGGTACCGATGACCCGCCCCCCCTCCCCTTCCTCGGCCACGAGAAAGAGGACGTTGGGCATCTCGATCTGCCGGGCGATTTGCTCGCGGCTGTCCCGGCCCTGCGGTTTCAGCGGCAGGCCGCCCTCGGCCCAGAGTTCCATGACCCTGTCATAATCCTCGATGCGGAAATCCCTTTTCCGGACCTCGTCCGGGCCTAGTCTTTTTGCCATCGCATCTCCCATTCTCGACTCCCGAATCTTCCATGACCAAAGATTCATTTTAGCACGGGGCGATCTCACAGGAAAGGCCGGACCGAAGCTCTACGGACTCGAGCCCGCGCCATCCCGTAAAAGGGATGGAATATGCCCGGAAAAGCGGGAACAGAGTCCGTCCGTTTTCGGACAAGGATATCCCGAAAACGGACGGCCCGGCAAGACCTGGCTCCGGCCATAGGGATCGGCTTTTCCCATTTTTCACAGGCGGACCGCTCTTGCCGACGACTGATCAGGCTGAAAATGCCGGATGTCGGGAATCTTGATCGTCAACGATATTCCTTAAATATTAAGGCATGAATCTTGCATAGATCCGGGTGGGAGCATGTCATGGATAGAATATTGACGCGCGCGGAAGAGTTCTTGATCCTGGCCGTCCTCAAGCTCGGAGACAACGCTTATCCCGTTTCTATTTTCGACGAGATCGGGAAAGCCACGGGGGCATCCTGGACGCTCGGGGCGATCTATTTTCCCCTGCAAAGACTTGAAGAAAAAGGCTTGCTGACGTCAATCTTGGGAGATCCGACTTCCGAGCGAGGCGGGAAAAGCCGGCGATACTACCGGATCACCGGATCGGGGATCGAAGCTTTATCCGCCGCCCGCCAAGCCCAGGACATCATGTGGCAAGGTGTCGCATGGGCGCGAACAAAATAGGCGTTTCCCTTCCGGACGGGCCGGGCCGGCCGCCGCGCCTGGGTCGTTGGATCCTCTCTCGGATCCTTCCCGTTCCCTTGAAACCCACCGCCTCCGGAGACTTTGAAGAGTTGTATCGGAGGATCCTGGCCAAGGACGGGGCCGGGAAGGCGGTAGCGTGGTATTGGCGGCAGGTCCTGAAATCGACCCCGCATTTCGTTTTCACGGAAATCCATTGGAGGATCACGATGATCAGGAACTATCTAAAGCTGACGTTACGCAATATGAGGCGCCGCCCGGGATTCACGGTCGTCAACATCGGCGGGCTGTCCGTCGGTCTGGCCTGCTGCATCCTGGCCTTTTTTTTCATCCGCGATGAATATTCCTTCGACCGCTTCCATACTCATATCGATCGTATCTACGAGGTCAAGTCCAAGATCTGGCGAGACGAGGGTTCTCTGATCTCCTTGGAGACACAGGGACCGGTGGGCCCGACGCTCGCCGCGGATTATCCGGAGGTCGAGGCGGCGACCCGGCTGGCCAAGATCGATGTCGTCGTCCAGGCAGGAGAAAAGGTCTTTCTGCAAGCCGGATTGGGGGCAGACCCCTCTTTCTTTAACGTTTTCAGCTTTCCCTTGACGCGGGGCGACGCGGCTTCCGCGCTGGGCACGCCCAATTCCGTCGTTCTCAGTAAAAAGACGGCGCAGTTGTGTTTTGGGTCCTCCGATCCCATGGGCCAGACGATTTCCATCAAGATCGGAAACGACACCGCTCCTTATAAGGTCGCGGGCATCGCCGAAGAGATCCCGGCCAACTCGAGCCTGACCTTTGATGTTCTTCTTCCCATTCTTCGGGTCAAGGGGCCGATGATCGACCAATGGAAGGCCGAATCCGGCGATTCGGCCGTGGACGCGGCCTGTTTCATACGGCTCAGAGAAGGGGTGGACGCGGAAAGCCTGGCGGCTAAATTCCCGGATACGCTTGACAAGCATCTCGGGATGGGCGGCTACAAGGGCAGTCATTATCTCTTCCCGTTCGCCGAATATCATCGGGGCGTCCGGGACTATTCGTATTCCGTTATTCTGAAGCCGCGCAGCTCTCCCGTCTACTCCTACCTGCTGACGTCCATCGCGCTCCTCGTCCTCCTCATCGCCGGGTTCAATTTCATGAACCTGAGCGTCGGGGCGGCGGCGGCCGAGCGTATTAAGGAAATAGGCATGCGCAAAGTTCTGGGCGCGGAGCAAAAAAACTTGTTCCATCAATTCCGCCTCGAGGGAATCGTGATGAGCCTGGCCGCCCTGGCGGGAGGAGTGGGCATCGCCTCGGCCGTTCTGCCCGTCTTCAACCGCTTCGCCGGCAAGAGTCTCCGCCTCGATCTTATTGGGCCCGGATGGCCCTTGTTCGCCCTTGTTTTTCTTGCCGTTTTCCTGGGCGCGGCGGCCGGCAGCTATCCCGGCTGGTTTCTCTCTCGCCTGCGGCCAACGGACCTTTTCCGGGGCAATTTCCTCCTCGGCCGGCGGAGAGGTTTCAGCCGCGTTCTCCTGCTGTTCCAGTTCGGCATTTCCATCTTCCTCATCATCACCACCGGATTCGTCTACCGGCAGCACCGTTATCTTCTCCAGGCCAACTTGGGGTATAACACCGAGCAGATCGTCGTCCTCGACCTGCGGCAGCTCACGCCCGAATTCCAAATCGCCGCCCGTTTCCTGCCGGTCCTGAAATCCCGTTTGTTGGGGCATCCGGAGGTCAAATCCATGAGCGCCGCCGACAGTGGAATGGCCCAATGGTCGGCCCGGTTCGTGAAAGGCGTCGCGTCCCAGAAAGTGGAAATCGTTCGGTTAAATCAGGTCGACCCCGATTTCCTGGACACCCTCGGCCTTCGGCTGACCGAAGGCCGCTGGTTTTCCGCCGAATTTCCCTCGGATGAAACCGACGCCGTTGTTGTCAACGAAGCATTCGCACGGACCTTCACCCCGTCTCAGCCGGTCGGCAAGGGCCTGTCCGAGTTATTCAAATATAAAGCCTCCGCCAAGATCATCGGAGTCGTCCGGGACTTTCACTACGAATCTCTGCGACAGACGATCCAGCCGGCCATGATAAGCCTGGGGGCGAACGACGTCCGGTGGGCCTACATCCGCTTGGATGGGAAGAATCTCCATCAAGCGCTGGACATGATCGAGAAGGAATTCAAGGCCGTCGCCCCGGGGCATCCCTTCCTTTTCTCATTCCTCGACGAGGATGTGGCCCGCCAGTATGAGAAGGAGGCGCGCTGGAGCCTCATGATCAGCATTGTCTCCCTCTTTGCCGTCCTCATCGCCTGTTCGGGAGTTTTCGCCCTGGCCTTCCAGAGCTCCGTCCGCAAGACAAAGGAGATCGGCATCCGCAAGGTGTTGGGCGCTTCGACTCCTCAGATCATCGGGTTGTTGGGCAGTGAATTCGTTCGGATGGCCGCGGCGGCCAGCCTTCTCGCCTGGCCGGCCGCCTTCTTTGCCGCGCATAGGATCCTGGCGGGATATCCCTACAGGATCGCCCTCGGCCCGTGGATGTTCGTGGCCGGCGGTGCAGCCGTGGCCGTTTTGACCCTGGCCACGGTCAGTCTTCAAGCCGTCCGGGCGGCAAGGATGAATACCGTCGACAACCTCCGACACGAATGACCATAGGGATTCCGCCACGGCTGATGCCGCGGAAAGGGGCCGGCCCGCCGCCGTCAGCGGACGAACACGACGAAGGCAGCGAGGACCACGGCCGCCGCAAAGATTCCCGCCAGGAGGGCAGCCAGCCATGACCGTTTCCGGAGGATCCGGGCGGCGAGGATAAAATTGCGGAGGACCAGCGCCGCCGCGGCTGCGTATACGGCAAGGTAGGCCGTCTGCCAGGGCCCAGGTCTGGACAGGATGCCCACCCACTCACCCTGGCCCATGCCCAAGGCCAGGAACGCGGCCTCGACGGCCGAAGGAACCCAGGCCAGCACAAGCGGCCAGCCCAGGGCGAGGCCGGCGAGTGCCGCGGTCGCGCCGAAACCCGGCCCTCCGCTCTCGCGGCGTCCCAGGAGTCTCATGCTCCCCGCGGAGACGAGCCAGGCCGCCAAGATCCCGGGCAGGATGAAGATCATCTGCCAGAAATAGTAGTTGTCGGGGGCGATGCCCGCGCAGACCGGAGCCGTCGGCACGGCCCCGGTGAAGCCCAGGATGGCCGCGGCGGCGGTATAGAGCACGCCCACGCCGCCAAGGCGCAGGAGGGCGCGGCGGGCCGGATGGCGGGCTCCGATGAGCCCCTGCATGGCCTGCCCGGGCTTGAAGAGCGCGTTCGCCATGTCGTCCTCCCTCAGCCCACGAACAGGTGCTTGCTCGAAAAAGTGGGGTCGGTGGTCAGGTTCGTCCCGAACCGCCGCAGACCGGCCTCGTCCCCCGGCGTCGGGATGTGCGTGATGTGGACTTCGCACCCCTGCAGCTCCTTCATTTTTTCCAGGGCCAACTGGGCCATGGGGTTGGTGGCGGCGTTGATGCTCAGGCAGATCAGGACTTCGGACAGGTCGAGGCTGACCGACTTGGCCCCGAAGACGTTCTTCTTGAGGGCGGCCACGGACTCGATGATCGAGGGCGAGAGGAGATGGATCCTGTCCGGGATCTCGGCCAGCTTCTTGACCGCGTTGAGGACCAGGGCGGACGAGGCGTGCATGAGGGGCGAATTCTTGCCCGTGACGATGGACCCGTCCCGGAGCTCCATGGCCGCGCCGACAAAAATCCCCTTGTGCCCCTTGCCCGCCGCTTCGGCCTCCGCGGCCGCCCGGCGGGCCGGTTCGACGACGCTCCGGTCTTCGAGCTTGACCCCGAGCTCCTTCATCAGGAGCTCGGCCCGTTGGACCGTCTCCTTTTCGACGAAGCCCAGCGTGTACTCGCAGGAGTAACGGAAATAACGCCGGATGAGCTCTTGCTTGGCCGCGTCGCGGACGACACCGTCGTCCTTGATGCCGAAGCCCGCGGAGTTGCAGCCCATGTCCGTGGGGGACTTATAGAAGGATGGGCCGCCGGTGATCTTCTCGATGATCCGCCTCAAGACCGGGAAGACCTCGACATCGCGGTTGTAGTTGACCGCGACCTTGCCGTAGGCCTCGAGATGGAAGGGGTCGACGAGGTTGAAGTCTCCGAGGTCGGCCGTGGCCGCCTCGTAGGCGACGTTGACCGGATGCTTGAGGGGCAGGTTCCAGATGGGAAAGGTCTCGAACTTGGCGTAACCCGAGGCCAAGCCCCTCCGGTATTCGTGGTAGATCTGGGACAGGCAGGTGGCCAGCTTGCCGCTGCCCGGCCCCGGGCCGGTGACGATGACGAGAGGATGCTCGGTCTCGATGTAATCATTGGCCCCATAGCCCTCGTCGCTGACGATGACGTCGACGTCCGTGGGATAGCCCTTGGTGAAACGGTGGGTGTACACGCGGATGCCCTGCCGCTCGAGTTTGTTCTTGAAGACGCGGGCGGAGGGCTGGTTGTCGAACCGGGTGATGACCACGGCCCGGATCTGGATGCCCCACTCCCTGAGGTCATCGATGAGCTTCATGGCGTCGACGTCGTACGTGTGGCCGAAATCGGCCCGCATCTTCTTCCGTTCGATGTCCCCCGCATAGATGCAGAGCAGGAAGTCCGCCTGGCTGCGGAGCTCCCGGAGGAGCTTCATCTTGACGTTCGGGTCATAGCCGGGCAGGACCCGGGCGGCGTGATAGTCGAAGAACAGCTTGCCGCCGAATTCGAGGTAGAGCTTGTTGGGAAAGCGGACCATCCGGTCAAGGATGGCCTTTTTCTGTTCCTGGAGGTAATAGTCGTTGTCGAAGCCCGTCGCGTGGTTCATCTTATGTTCCAGCCCTTCCGTATTGGGATCTAGCGCTTGGTGCCCTTCAGCACCTTGAAATCGTCGAAAAGCCCGTAATCGACGGAGCTGTATTCCGAGCCGGGAGGCAATCCCCCCTTGGCCCCTTGCTGGAAGGCCCCGGGCCAGGCTCGGCCGAGGGGCGGGTTGTTATGGAAAGGTCCGAGCGTATTCCTGAGGGTGCCGTAGACGACGACGGAAACCTCGTTGGGACCGGGGGCGAGGGCGTCCGTCAGGTCCACTTCGTAGGGAGCGAAAGCGGCCGTGCCGACGCGCTTGTCGCCGACGAAGACCTCAGCCGTGGCCCCGAGCCAGGAACCGAGCCGGAGCCGGAAGGTGGACCGGGGCTCGTCCCGGGAAACGTCATACGTTTTCCGGTAGCGGACCGCCGCCCCGTAAAAGGGCCAGCCTTGGGCCTTCCAGGAGCCGGGCTCAAGGGGCGCCGGCGGGCGGAGCTCGAAGCCGCGGGCGGCGGCGGCGAGGCGGAAATCCCCGAGGAGGGTGACCGGTTCGAGCTCGGAGTGGATAGTGAACGGCCTGGCCTTGACCGTGATCTTGTTCCTGCCGGAGACGATGTGGGGGCCGACGGGAAAAACACCGAAAGCCCTGTCGAGCCACCATTCTCCCGGCAAGGCCTTGACCTCCTTATCGTTGATGAAGACGCGGAAGAGTCCGGGGCGTTCCACGACGGCATTCAGGTCCGCGAAGTCCCGGGCATCCCCCTTGACCGCGCGGAACCAGAAAACCGCCTCGAAGCCGGAATTCGCCGGGAACTTGTCGAGATCGACGATGTTCGTCTCGTACTGGACGGCGCTGTCCCAGGGGTTCCGCTTGAGGCCGTGGGCCTCGAACGTTTTTCTCTGGGCGTCATAAAAATACAGGTCCTTGTCGGTCCGGCCGCCGAGGACGAGGTCGCAGTAGTCCAAAGTCAGGACGTTCGGGGACAGGGCTTCGACAGCGAGATCTCCCTCGGGAGCGAGTTCCTGCCAGATGACGTCCGGAGGAGCGGCGACCGGCTTCGTCCGCTCATCCCTGATGCAGAGCAGAAGGCTCCCGCCCGGCGGGAGCGAGAAGGCGACGTCCATTTTGCCGCCTTGACGAACGAATGGATAAGGCCTGACCTTGCCCGTGAACGGGTCCCATTCTTCGGCCGTCCCGCCCGCCAGGATCATCGTTCCCGAAGCCTTTTCCGCGCCGTCGGCGTTGGCCAGGAACAGAAACTGACCGCCATCGAACTCCCGCCGCTGGTGGAAGAGACGCGTCGCCGCCGGGCCTCCGAAGACGATGGCCGGCGGGCTCATCATCCGGACCTTGTCCAAGCCTCCGTCCGGCCCGGAGTTGATCCAACGATCGCCGAAGGAATCCTGCAGGAGTCGCAGATCCTCGGTGACGATGCCGTTGATGAAGTCGGGCGGCGCGACCCAAGAGACGATCTTGCCGTCGCGGATGAGGTAGTCGCGGACAAGGGCCACGGTCGAGTCCTCGAGGTTGCGCAGCCCCGGCGGAAAAACGACCAGGTTGTAGGAGCGTGAGCCGATGTTGAGTTTGGCGTGGCTGACCGAGGCGAACTCCTGGAGGGTTTTTTCGCTGACGAGGTCATACTCGACCTGTGCGGCCTCGAGGATGTGGACGAAGGCCTGGAAATCGGCGCCGACCGTCCGGAAGTCCTCCGACTCCGCAGCCGGAGAGTAATACATCCAGGCGGTCGTCGTCGGTTCGACGACGAGGATCCTATTGACCTGCCGGCCCAGGCTCATGACGACCGAAAGCCGCCCGAAATAGTCGGCCAGGGTGTTGTAGCACGGCCACCAGGGTTCGTGGTCGGAGAACGACAGCGGGTGGTCGCGTTTGCGAGCGCCCTTGATCGTGGCGTAGGACAGGTGCTGATTGAGGAAGTTCACGCCCAAGGCGTACTCCCAATCGCCGATCCGCTTCTGGTCGGCGAAGGTCAGGTCCCAGCCGCTGGCTCCGTACGTCTCCGATAGCGTCCTCGACCGTCCCATTTGATTGGCGACGCTCCGGATCTCGCGGACCGAACGCGCATTGCCGAACTGGGCGTGCGGACCGGTTTCCCAGTCGTTCATCAACATATCGATCCCGGGCATGTGGGCATAGGCGCCCATGGCCAGGTTGTCCGGGGAGACACGGGGCGCCGGCCATTCGTGCTCCCAATAGTGCCCGGTGAAGATGAGGTTGTTGTCCGTGGCGTAGGTGTAATAGGGCTTAGCCCAGTTCTCGATGAACAGGTCGAGAAGTGTCGAATAATAATCGTGACGGACGCGGCGCCAGTTGCCGACCTCTTCGAAAAGGGAAACGAGGTTCGGCCGGAGGTCGTAGTTCCAGCGCGTCTGGAACGTTTGGAAGAGGGCCGGCGTGTAGTTCACGGCTTCCCGGCCGCCGGCAGGGGAAATCTCCGCTTCATCCTGAAAGACCCCGGGCACGGTCAGACCGAACTCCTTGCCGATGGACCGTTTGTAACCGTTGAGCGTCAGGTCGAGGAATTTTTCGGTGACGTCCTTTCGCATGATGTCCACATAGGTGAATCCGCCGTGCCAGGGCGAAGGATCGGCGCGGACGACATCGAAGACGTAATAGGCCGTGGCGTCCTCTCTCCCGGTTTGGACCTTGCCCGTCACGTCCTCGAAGCCGGTCAAGGTCCTGCGAAGGACGATGAGGGGCCCGTCGGCGGACGGCCGGGGCGGGCCCGCGAAGCGTCTCATTCGGAGCCCCGAGCGGGCGGCGTCGGGCATCTCCGCGGGCACGTGACCCCCGGCGAACCCGGACGGATAGGAATTCTCGTCGTAGAGCCAGATCCTGAGGCCGAGGACCTTGCCCGTCTCTACCGCGTAGGCGCAGAGCGAGAACCATTCGTCCGTGAGGTACGGCGTGATCAGGCCGGGCCGGGGATGAATGAAAGCGCCGCCGATGCCGCGCGCCTTGAATTCCTCGAGCTGGCGCTTGATCTCGTCGCGGGTCATCAGGTCGTTCCAGACCCAGAGAGGAGCGCTCCGGTATTCGGCCGGCGGGTCGGCGAACAGCCGGAGGATCCCGTCGTAGGACTCGGACACGGGCTTCTTGGCGCAAGCGGACCCGGCGACCGCGAGGGCAAGGGCTAACGCGAGAACGGTCAAGGCCGGATTTCGACGGTACATTTTCATGGAATGTCCCCCTCGCGCTCCTGCGGGAATGCGGCGTCGGGCCGGAATGGGCTTAGGAATAAAAACATACGGCCCCAAATTTAAGGGAACGGGGCCGCAAAGTCAATCCCCGGACTTCCGGGTCCTGCCGGTTTCTCCAGAACAGCCAAGGCCGGGGCCCCTTTCGCCGCCGGCCAACGCGTCAGGCTGAGCGTCGGCCGTGATGAACCTCAAAAAGGAAGCTCGCCGGATGAGGATGTCAATGGCGGAGAGGGCGGGATTCGAACCCGCGGCCCCGGTTTGAG
>CAZZCH010000036.1:0-29116 GCA_964652895.1 uncultured Eubacteriales bacterium | reverse complement strand
TTCAACGATGCGAGCTTGGGCCCGATGATGTAGCCGACGCCGATGTAGGCGGGGAAGACGCCCGGGCCGGAGACGGCCACGGTGCCGCCCGCGGCGACCGTGGGGGCGTCCTTGGCGGCTCCCAAACGGACGAAGCTCATTCCGATCTTGCCGACCTTGATGATGAAGTCCTTGCTGGCGGCGAAGACCTGGACGACGCCGAGAGAATAGATGAGCGCCCCGAAGCCCATGGCCTGGAACAGGAACTTCGAACCCTGGCTGCCCTTCTGCCCGGCCTTGTGGATCTCGGCCGCGGCGACCGATTCGGGGAAGACGAGGTCGGGGTCGGTGACCATGACCCGGCGGAGGAATGTCACGAACAGGATCCCCAGGAGGCCGCCGACGAACATCAGGGCCACCGACTTGATGTAGGCATCGAAGGTGTTGAAGTTCATCCAGGCGCCGGAGATGATGAAAGCCGGGATGGTGAAGATGGCCCCGGCGGCGATCGACTCGCCGATCGAGCCGATGGTCCGGGCGATATTCTCCTCGAGGATCGAGCCCCTCATGATGCGCAAAACGGCCATGCCGATGACGGCGGCCGGATAGGTGGCCGCGATGGTCATGCCGGCCCTCAGGCCGAGGTAGGCGTTGGCCGCGCCGAGAATGACCGTCAGGACGAGGCCGATGAGGACGGCCCGGAGGGTAAACTCTCTCTGGTCTGTTTTTTCAGGGACGTAGGGTTGGTAACTCATCGCGAGCTCCTTTCCGAAGTTTCCTAATGTATATTTTAAGTCAGGAATCAAAGTCAAGCCTCACCTCAGGCCTTTCTTCGGCGGCCGCGGGTCCATGGATTTGCTTCGGGCGGCGAAATATGTTAAAAAGGACGTCGTTGAAGAAAGAGGCAAAATGAGCGTTATCAGATGGTTGAAAGAAAGGTTTTTTTGCGACCTGGCCATCGACCTGGGGACGGCCAACACCCTGGTCTTCCTCAAGGGCAAGGGCATTATCGTCCAGGAGCCCTCGATCGTCGTCGTCAACAAGTTGACGGGCAAAGTCGAAGCCGTCGGCTCGCGGGCGAAACAGATGCTCGGCAAGACTCCGGCGAGCGTCATGGCCATCAAGCCCATGCGTGACGGCGTCATCGCCGACTTCGAGATCGCCGAGAAGATGCTGGACTACTTCCTCAAGAAGGCCATGGACAACCACGGTTTCCTGCTCCGGCCGAGGATCGTCATCGGCATCCCGACCGGGATCACCCAGGTCGAGCGCCGGGCCGTCAAGGACGTCGCCCTGCGGGCCAAGGCCTCGGAGGTCTACCTCATCGAACAGCCCATGTCGGCCGCGATCGGAGCGGGCCTGCCCATCTCCGAACCGACCGGGAACATGATCGTCGACATCGGCGGCGGCACGACCGACATCGCCGTCATCTCCCTCGACGGGATCGTTTTCAACCACAGTATCCGCATCGCCGGCAACGAGATGGACGACGCCGTCATCCACTACTTGAAGAAAAAGTACAACCTGCTCATCGGCGAGCGGACGGCCGAGATCGTCAAGATGCAGATCGGCTCCGCCTATCCGCTCGACGAGCCGATGACCATGGAGATCAAGGGCCGGGACCTGCGGGAAGGTATCCCGAGGACCATCGTCGTCGACGACCAGGAGATCCGCGAGGCTATCGAGGAGACCGTGGCCGCCATCGTCAACGCCGTCCGCATCGCCCTGGAACGGACGCCGCCCGAGCTTTCGGCGGACATCATCGACCGGGGCATCATCCTGACCGGCGGCGGGGCGCTCCTCAAGAACTTGGACAAGAGGATCCGCGAGGAGACCCAGCTGCCCGTGTTCATCACCGATGACCCGCTGACGACGGTCGTCCTCGGGGCCGGCAAGATGCTTGACGACCTGGACCTGCTGAAGAAGATCTCGCTCATCTGAGGTCAGAGCCGCGGCGGCTCGAGAGGTTCCATGCCCATCTGGGAAAAGCGACGAAGCGCCCTCATCCTGGCCGGGCTCGTGGCCTTTCACATTCTGCTCATCTCCATCCAGATCCCGCGCGGGGCGGAGAAGTCGCTGTTCGAAAAGTCGATCTTTTTCCTCTTCTCACCCGTCGAGAGAGCCGTCACAAGCGCCGTCCGCGGGGTCGGGTCCCTGTGGACGAACTACATCGACCTGCGCCGCGTTCGGGGCGAGAACCAGAAACTCAAGAAGGAGAACTTCTTCCTCAACCAGGACGTCCGGTTCCTCGAGGACCAACTCCAATTCTTCCGATCAGAGGCCCAGGTCCGGGAGAGACTGGCCGACTTCCAGGGGAAGATCGTTCCGGCGCGGGTCATCGGGGTCGACAGCGCCAACCCCTTCCAAACGATCGTCCTCGACAAGGGGAGCCTCGACGGAGTCGGCAAGGACATGGCCGTGTGCGACCGTGTCGGCAACCTCGTCGGGCGGACGATCGAGCCGGTGAGCTTGAGAGAGACGATGGTCCAGCTCATCACCGACAAGGACAGCAGCGTCAGCGTCGTCTCCGCCGTCGGCCGGCTGACGGGTTCGCTGACCGGCCGGTCGGGCGCCAGCTGTGAGCTTCGCTATGTCCTGGCCAGCGCCAGCGGCGGGCAGTCCGGCGAGGAGCTCCTGACGACCGGCTACGACAAGATCTACCCGGCCGGCCTGCGCGTGGGCAGCATCCGGAGCATCGAGAAGGACGAGTCCTCGCCGATCTTCCTCAGGATCATCGTCGAGCCGTATTTCCGGTTCAACACGATCGACATCGTCGCCGTCATTGCCAAGGCGGGGGGCAACGAAGAATGAGGGGAACCGTCATGAAGGAGGTCCTCCGCGCCTTCCTGGCGACACTCCTCGCCGTCTCCGTTTACTCGTTGGCCGGGGGCGCCGGGCCGGAGCTCATCGTCGTTTTCAACGCTTTTTCCGTGGTCGTCCTCTATTTCTCGGTCCGCAGGGGAGAGGTCTTTGGGGCCTTCCTAGGGACGGCGTGCGGCCTGGTCCAGGACGCCTTCTCCCTGGGCGTCTTCGGCGTCGGGGGCCTGACCAAGACCCTGCTCGGGTTCTGGGCCGGATTCATCTCCAGGAGGATCGACGTCGCGCCGCTTTTCCGGAACGGATTATTCATGCTGATCATGTCGGTCCTGGAGATGGTCCTTTGGGTCCTCGTCACGGCGGTCGTCCGCCGGGAATCCCTGAACTTCCACGGCGGGCTGATCCTGCTCCAACCCCTGGTCACGGCCGCCGTGGCGAGCTCCCTCTTTGCGGTCGAGCGGAGGCTCCGGGCCCGTGGCTCCCGAGGCGACTGATGCCCGAAGTGAACATCTATGAAGACCTGTCGCTCGTGCGCCGCCGGGCGAACACGGTTTTCTGGGTCATCGCCGCCCTGACTTTCCTGGCCCTGTCCTTCTACTGGAAGGTCCAGATCCTGGATCATAAGAAGTTCTCGAGCCTGGCCGAGGCCAACCGAACCCGGCAGCGGACGCTGGCCGCGCCGCGGGGGCTCATCCGCGACAGGAATGGCGAGATCCTGGCTGACAACGGGGCCTCCTTCAAGGTCTCGTTCATCCGCGAGAACGTCAAGGACTTGGAAGCATCCCTGGCGGCGGTCGGCCGGCTCCTCGCAATCGACGGAAAAACTCTCCGCAACCGGCTCGAGCAATACAAGGATCTCCAGGCGTTCGAGCCCATCGTCATCAAGGACGGCCTAAGTTCCGAAGACATCGCCCCTATCGAGAGCCGCCGGCTCGAGTTCCCGGAGCTCGTGGTGGACGCGGAGCCCCGGAGATTCTACCCCAAGGGGACCCTGGCCGCACACGTCCTCGGCTATCTCCAGGAACGAACCCCCGAGGAGATACGGGCCGAGCCGGGCCGGGCGGCGCGGGCGGGAGAGATGGTCGGTAAGACCGGGGTCGAAAGGGAATACGACGGCATCCTGACGGGCGAGGACGGTAAGATCATCGAAGTCGTCGATAGCCTTGGCCGTGTCCGCGATGAAAAAGCGCGTGTGAACGCCGTCCAGGGCGGCGATGTCTTCCTGACGCTCGACCGCCGGCTCCAGGCCAAAGCCGAGGAAGCCCTCGAAGGCCGCGAGGGCGTGGTCGTCGCCCTCGAACCCCAGACGGGCGAGATCCTGGCCCTGGCCAGCTTCCCCACCTTCGACCCGAACAGGTTCATCACCCGGTTCACCCCGACCGAATGGAACCAGCTCACGAACGACCCGCTTTCGCCCCTGGAGAACAGGGCCATCCGCGGCCTGTACGCTCCGGGCTCGATCTTCAAGCTGGCCATGAGCCTCGGCGGACTCGACTTCGGCTATGTCACGCCCGAGACGACCGTCTACTGCAGGGGATCCACCCTGATCTACGGCGCCGTCCGCCACTGCTGGTTCGCGCCGGGGCACGGTTCGATGAACCTGACCGACGCCATCAAGAATTCGTGTAACATCTACTTCTACACGCTCGGCCAACGGATGGGTATCGACATGATCGCCAAGGCCGCGGGGCGGCTGGGCCTCGGGAAAAAAACCGGCGTGGACCTGGCCGGTGAGAAAGAGGGGCTCGTACCGAGTTCGGAATGGAAGACGAGGACCCTGAAGACGCCTTGGTATCTTGGGGAGACGATCTCGGTCGCCATCGGCCAGGGCCAGCTTCAGGTGACCCCGCTCCAGATCGCGGTCCTCACCGCCATGATCGCGGAACGGGGCCAGCGGCGGAAACGGCCCCATCTCTTCCTGCGCGCCCCGGCCGGCGGTAAGGGAGTTTCCTCGGATGACAACGGCACCGCCGCGGAGTCGCCTTTCAAGCCGTCGACCTTCGAAAGCGTCATCGAAGGCATGTGGAGGTCCGTCAACGACGGCGGCACGGGCAAGGGCGCTTTCGTCGAGGGCCTGGACGTCTGCGGCAAGACGGGCTCGACCCAGGTCATCAGCCGCGAGAGCGCCGAACGGCTATCCCTGGCCGGCCGGGAGATCAAGACGCATTCCTGGTTCTCGGGATTCGCCCCGCGCGACAACCCCCGGATCGTCGTGACCGTCCTGGTCGAATACGGCGGGGGAGGAGGGGCGACGGCGGCCCCGGTGGCCGGCCGGATCTTCGAATTGTTCAAGGACATCCAAAAGAAATGATGATCGACAGGCGGCTCATCCGGGAGGTGGACTGGGTCCTGCTGGGGCTCGTCCTCCTGCATTCTCTCATCGGCGTCTTCTTCATCTACAGCTCCTCCCATCTCCTCGCCGGGAACTACTACGTCAGACAACTCGCCTGGATCGGCGTCTCGCTCCTCGCCCTCGCCCTCGTCCTGGCCATCGATTATAAGTTCTTCGTCTCGCTTTCGATCTACTTCTACGGCCTGACGGTGGCCCTTCTCGCCGCGACCCTCGTCTTCGCCAGGTTCGTCGCCGGAACGAAAAGCTGGCTCACGCTCGGCCTCATGCAATTCCAGCCCTCGGAGCTGGCCAAGATCGTCATGATCCTTCTCTTCGCCCGGCTTTTCGCCGGTTACAAGAGCGCCTACCTGACGACCCGGCACACGCTCTTCGCCCTCGTGCTGGCCGGGGTGCCCCTCCTCCTCATCATCCTCCAGCCGGATCTCGGGACGGCCATGACTTTCCTGGCCATCATCGGCGGAGCGTTCATCCTGGCCGGCCTGCGCAGGAAAACGGTCCTCCTTTTCCTCCTCGCGGCCATCGTCGTCGGCCTCGGCGGCTGGAATTTCGGGCTCAGGGACTACCAGAAAAACCGCCTGACGACCCTTGTCAACCCCCTCCATGACCCGAGGGGGTCGGGCTATCAGGTCATCCAGTCCAAGATCGCCATCGGCGCGGGCGGCCTCTCCGGGAAGGGTTTCATGAAGGGCTCGCAGAGCCAGCTCCGTTTCCTCCCGGCCCGGCACACGGATTTCATCTTCTCCGTCATCGGAGAGGAGGCCGGCTTCATGGGTGTCCTCGCGGTCATCGTCCTCTATTTCTTCGTGCTCGCCCGGATGTTCCTGTCCGTCTCCAAGGCGCGCGACAGGGCCGGCGTCTACATCATTTTCACGGCCGCTCTTCTCATCGCCTTCCAGTTCCTCGTCAACATCCTGATGATCATCGGTCTTTTCCCGGTCGTGGGCATCACCTTGCCGTTCATCAGTTACGGCGGGTCGTCTCTCCTCACGAACTTCATCGCCTGCGGCCTCATCCTGAACGTCAAGATGAGACGCTTCGCCAATGTCTGAACGAGACGCGCTCGCCTCCATCCTGCCCCGCGTCGAAAAGCCGGGCCGATACGTCGGCGGCGAATGGAACGAGATCCGGAAGAACCCCGGCCGCGTCCGGACCAAGGTGGCCCTGGCCTTTCCCGACGTCTACGAGATCGGCATGTCCTATCTCGGGCAGAAGATCCTCTACGCCCTGCTCAACAAGGACAGGGAGGTTCTGGCCGAGCGGGTGTTCGCCCCCTGGCCGGATTTCGAGCGGGAGCTGCGCGCGGCCGGCATCCGGTTGACCTCCCTCGAAAACGGCATCCCGCTCAGCGAATTCGACATCGTCGGGTTCTCCCTTCTCTACGAGCTCAACTTTTCCAACGTCCTGACCATCCTCGACCTCGGCGGGATCCCCCTGATGTCGGCGGAACGGGCCGAGGCGGACCCCCTGGTCATCGCCGGAGGGCCGGCGGCCTTCAATCCCGAACCGGTGGCGGATTTCTTCGACCTCGTCTTCCTCGGGGACGGCGAGGAGGGCTTTCCGGAGATCGTCCGGGCCGTGGTGGACCTGCGGCGGCGGAGGGTGCCGCGCCGGGCGATGCTGGGCGAACTGGCCCGCATGGACGGCGTCTACGTCCCTTCCCTCTACCGGCCCGAGGCGGTGGAGGGTTCGCCGCTCGTCGTCCCACGGCCGGTCGGCGACGCCCCCGCCGTCGTCAGGAAGCGGCTGCTCTGGAGTTTCGCCAGGTCGTTTTTTCCGGAGAAGATCATCGTCCCCAGTCTTCGGGTCGTCTTCGACCGTGTGGCCGTCGAGGCCGCCCGGGGCTGCCCCCAGAACTGCCGGTTCTGCCAGGCCTCGAGCCTCTACTTCCCGCACCGGCCCAAGGACCCGGCTTTCATCCACAAGACGACCATCCGCAGCCTTCGTCAAACCGGCTACGAGGACGCATCTCTCTCGGCCCTCTCGATCGGAGACCATCCCCACCTCGAGGAGACGGTCCGCTGTCTCATGGACGAGTTCTCGCGGGAAAAAATCTCCCTGTCCCTTTCCTCGCTCCGTCCGGGGAAACTGACGCGCGACCTCGTGGAGAACATCCTCAAGGTCCGCAAAACCGGTTTCACCCTGGTCCCGGAGGCGGGGACCGAGCGCCTGCGCGCCGTGATCAACAAGAAGCTCGACGGCCGGGAGATCCGGGATGCCCTGACCTTCGCCTTCGAGGGCGGCTGGAAGCTGGTCAAGTTCTACTTCATGGTCGGGCTGCCCACGGAGACGGAGGAGGACCTCGCCGGGATCGTCGACCTCGTCCGGGACAGCCTCGCGCTCGGGCGGTCGATCCTCGGGTCAACCCCCCGGATCCACGTCAGCCTGGCCTCCTTCATCCCCAAGCCGCATACGCCCTTTCAATGGGTGGGCATGGATGACGAAGCGGTCCTCTTCGAGAAACAGGCGTATGTCCGTTCCGAGCTCCGCCGGCACAAGAGCGTCGAATTCAAGTCCCATTCGGTGCCGACGTCCGTCCTCGAGGCCGTTTTCGCGCGTGGCGACAGGAGGCTCGGCCGCGTCCTCCTCGAAGCATGGAAAAGGGGAGCCCGGTTTGACGGTTGGGACGACAAGCTCGACACGGCGGCCTGGAAGGAGGCCTTCGAGGTCCAGGGCGTCGATCTGCGGGACTACTTGAACCCCCTTCCCCGTGACGCGGCGCTTCCTTGGGACCACCTCCACTCCGGCCTTCGGAAAAGCCATCTGGCCCGGGAGCTCGAGCTCGCCCTCAAGGGAGAGCCGTCCCCCTCGTGTCTGGAGAGGGCCTGCGGGGAGTGCGGGGGGTGCGATACCCGGGCTTGGAAGAAGCTGCCCCGCGCCGTGAAGGTCGGCCCTCTTCCCGGTCCGGCCGCCCCGGCTGGAGAGCCCGGGGATGAAATCGTGCGCTACCGGGCCATCTACTCCAAGCGGGGAAAAGCCCGATACCTCTCCCATATTGACCTCATCCACGTCGTCCAGAGGAGCTTCCGCAGAGCGGGGATCGAAGTCCGGAAAACCGAGGGATTCCACCCGAAAATGGACCTGTCCTATGGCCCGGCGCTTCCCTTGGGCATGGAGGCCCGCCGGGAGGTCCTCGAGTTCCGTTCGTCCCGCCGGATCGAAGAGGCGGAGTTCCTCGCCCGGGTCAACAAGAGCCTTCCTCCGGGGATCAGGTTCTCGGGCTTTGAACGGATCGAGGCCGGCTCGCCGTCGCTCCACAACGCGATGGACCGGTCGGTCTATTCTCTCGATTGGAAAAATGAGGACGTCGGCCGCGCTTGGGAAGCCAAGTCCCGGATGGGGGAGGGGGACGGGCCACCAACCCTGACCGGCCCTGTTCTCAGGGCCGCGCTCGGCCGATTCAAGAGTTCGCTGCCCGCCGGGGCGGCGGTGGATTTCCGGATCTCGAGCCGGCGCCTCACTCTCAATCTGCCCGTTTCTCCCTCGAAGGGGTTCCGCGCCCAGGACATCGTCCGGGCCGTCTTCGGCATCGAGGACCCCGTGTTCCTCATCCGGAGGGACGACATCGTCTTCAGACCGGCCGCCTGAAATCGCAGCCCGGGACATCCTGGTGCAGGAATTCTCCGGGACACGATACTCAATCAAGAGATTGAGTTCATGTCCCGGAATTCCATCTCGCTTCATACCCGCGATTTCGGCTGTCCGCCTGAAATTGACACGACTCCATGAATCCGGTAGACTTTCAATGATTTTTTCTAAGAAAATCCATAGATTCACTCAAGTTTGGGAGGATGAGCCGTGATTGAATTCGAACTGACCGAAGACCAGTTGGCCCTTCAGGAGATGGCCCGTGAGTTCGCCGCGAAAGAGATGCGTCCCAAGGCGGCCGCTTACGACCAGGGCCACGCTTTCCCGGAGGATGTGATGCGCAAGGCCTTCGAGGTCGGCTTCCTGACCTGCACGGTCCCGGCGGATTACGGCGGCGGTGCGCTCAACGACCTCGATACGGCCATCGTCAGCGAGGAACTCGCCTGGGGCTGCGCCGGGATGTACACGACCATGATGGCCAACTCCCTGGCCTTCACGCCCATCCTTCTCTTCGGCACGGAAGAGCAGAAAAAGAAGTTTTTCACGCCCTTCGTCAAGCAGATGAATTTCGCCTCATACTGTCTGACCGAGCGGGAGGCGGGGTCGGACACGTCGGCCATCAAAACCACGGCCCGCAAGGATGGCGACCACTACGTCATCAACGGATCGAAGTGCTTCATCACGAACGGCGGAGTGGCCAGCCTTTACGTCGTTTTCGCCAACTCGGCCCCGGAAAAGGGGCCGCGCGGCCTGAGTGTTTTCGCCGTCCCCCGGGATACACCGGGGGTTTCCGTCGGCAAGGTCGAGGACAAGTTCGGGCACCGGGCTTCGAACACGACCGAGATTTTTTTCGAGGACGTCCGCGTCCCGGCCGACCACCTGATCGGGCGGGAGGGCCTGGGGTTCATCGTGGCCATGAGGACGTTCGACAAGACCCGCGCCGCCGTCGGGGCGGCGGGTGTCGGGATCGCCCGGGCGGCCCTCGAATACGCCATCGAGTATTCGAAGACGCGGATCCAATTCGGCAAGCCCATCGCCACTTTCCAGGTGACGGCCTTCAAGATCGCCCAGATGGCCATGGAGGTCGAAGCGGCGCGCCTCGTCGTCTGGCGGGCCGCCTGGCTCATGGACCGGGGCAAGCCCAACGGCAAGGAGTCGGCCATGGCCAAGTGCCTGGGTTCGGACGTAGGCATGAAGAATGCCATGGAAGCCCTTCAGATCTACGGCGGCTACGGATACATGAAAGACTACCCCATCGAGAAGCTGGTCCGGGACGCGAAGTTGCTTCAGATCTACGAGGGGACGAACGAAATCCAGAGGCTGGTGATATCGCGGGACGTGATCGGCCCTATCCGGGGCCGATAGGAATTAATCTTCGATGTACTCGGGGATCAGGGCCAGGGTCTCGATCCCGGCGCCGCGCGCGATGTCGATGACTTCCATGACTTTGGAGAAGGGGAGCTTGGCCAAGGCGCGGATGAAGATCGTCTTGTCCTGGCGCGCGCTATAGAGGCGCCGGAGCTCTTCGAGAAGGCCCGGCAATTCGTAGCTGATGCCGTTGATCTCCGCGGCGTTGTTCGCTTTCAGCGTCAAAACGATGAGGCCCGTGGGCTGGCCGGCGGAAGTGGAATCGGACTGTGTTTCGGGCAATTTGACATCTATGCCTTTTTGAACGAGAGGCGTGATGACCATGAAGATGATGAGAAGGACGAGGAGAACGTCGCACAACGGGACGACGTTAGGCTCAGCTTTAGACATATTCGCCTCCTTGATACAACTCTAAGACAGCTATTTTATGGCATCTCCCCCGGTTTGTCAACGAAAATCAGGAGGTGCCTATTTCAAAGTGTCGAAGGCCTTACGGTTGTTGCTCGTGTGGAACACGAGGAGGGTCTTGCCTTCTCCCGCGGACGAACCATAGGAGTATTGGATGGCGATGACCGCGTTGCCGAGGAGCGCGCCGATCTCGGCGCCGGCGCCGATCCTGTCGGTGACGAGGACCGTGAGGACCTTCTTGGACTTGACCTTGTAGCCCAGGTTCCGCAGGGCCGTTTCGGCCTTCTTGGCGTCCGAGGTGACGAGGTGGAAGTGGCCGTGGTCGGTCTCCGAGTAGACATAGAGTGCCTTGACGTTGATGCCGGCGTTAGCCAGGGTCCCCAGGACGCGCCCAAAGATGCCGGGCTCGTCGGGTGTGGTGACGGTGAGTTCGGTATCTTCATTTACGGATGTCACGGTCGCTCTCCTATTTTTTGGAAATGAATTATAGCAGATTTCGGGGGGAGGCGACAAGTTCGCGTTCGATCGGCAAATTTGTGTCCGCCTTGTCTTTGGCGACTGGTCCTATATAATATAACGCCGGAGCGATACATGTCGGACGAAAAGCGGGCGGAGATAGCCAAGGGACGAGCGTTCGGCTCGCCACTCGCCCGTGCTTTCTATTCACGGGCGAGTGCGGCGGGCGTGGACCCCCGGGTAAAGCCCGGGGCCCCGGCCGCCGTTGCCATCATCGACAATTCCATCGACCCGGGAGTCTACCGGCCCGTCGAACACTGGAGCCGGCATCTCACCGTTCCTTGGGACGCCTTCGTCGCCAGGGACGGCTGCTTCCCCGACCCGGCGGCCTACTCCCATTTCATCCTGACGGGCTCCGAGGCCTCCATCCTCGAACGCGACTCCTGGGTTGACGTCGAGGCCGGGTTCGTCAGAGAGGCGATCGCCGCGGACGTTGCGGTTCTGGGCAGCTGCTGGGGGCACCAGCTCCTCGCCTTCGCCCTCGCCGGCGAGCCGCATGTGCGGCGCTGCTTGCAGCCCGAGATCGGTTGGGTACCGATCCGAGTGGATAAAGATAACGAGCTCCTGGGCCCGGCCGGGACGTTCGACACGTTTTCCGTCCATTACGACGAGGTCCGGGACCTGCCTGCCCCCTTCGAGATCCTCGCCTCGACCGACACTTGTCCGGTCCAGGCCTTCCGGCTCCAGGGCAAGCCGGTCTGGGGCTTACAGAGCCATCCCGAGGTGGACATCCCGACAGGCCTACGGTTCCTCCGGGACCTGGTCGATCGCGGCTTCAAAGGCCGGGGTTTCCTCCTCGAGGCCCTCCGTCAGCCGCCTCGGGACTCCGGGCTCATCCGCCGAATCGTCAGGACCTTCTTGGCGGCCGGCCGGCGGGGCTGATACATTCGCGATGCTCAGTATGAGCCCTGAACAGATCCCGGTTTTCAGACCGGGGATTCGGCGGGGCTTAAATTCCTTGACAAATGGGCCCGGATTTACTATAAATCTCCATAGAACTTATGTTTTCTTGCTAAAACCAAAGGAGGATATTGATGAAATTGCGCAAATCTGTCGTACTTTTCGTCGTAATGGCGCTCGTCGCGTTCACGGCGATATCTTTCGCCCAGACGACGAAGCTCAAAAGGATAGGACTTTATACCTTCGTCGAGGTCAAGGGTCAGGTCCCGACCCCGGAGGTCATGAAGGGCCTTTTCGATCGCTATGCCGCCGATATCAAGACGGGTTTCGATATGGCGGGCAACGGCGAGCTCTATGCGCCCTTCATGAACCAGATGAAGACGGCCGAATGGGTCGATACGACCCTGCCCGTCGGTGAGACACTCCCGTGGATGCTCTTCAAATCCCACGCCACGGTCAAGGTCGCACGGAACGTCGAGTGGGCGGGCAAGGACGCCCTTCCGGTCTTCATCATCAAGGTCGAGAAGGACTGGAAGATCTATGACTTCGTCGTCCCCAAGGGATGCGGCAACATCGCCCTCGGGAAGAACGTCGAGGACGTCATCCCGCCGGCCGTCTGCAGCCTCATCGTCAGCCCGGAACGGGCCAACGTCAACGACCCGATCACCGTCGACATGAGTGGGACGCAGAACGCCAAGACGATGAGCGTCGAGGTCATGAACGCCCAGGGCCAGAAGCTGGCCACCCAGGAGCTGACGCCCCAATCGCCCAAGTGGCAGACGAAGTTCGACAAACCAGGCGAATATTCCTTCAAGGGCTCGGCCGTCAACATGGAAGGGATCGCAACGACCAACCCCTGCGCCGGGAAGGTGTCCATCAACTTCCCGCCGACCTGCAAGCTTTGGACATCATGCCTGCCGTGCGAGGATTATGTCGGCCGGCCCATCACCTTCGACGCTTCCGGCTCGAGTGATCCCGACGGGCAGATCGCCAAGATCGTCTTCGAGCTCCTGGACGCCCAGGGCAACGTCATCGACACCTGCGTCACGACGCGGAAACCCTGGATGTGGGAAAAGGTCTTCAACAAGGCCGGGACATACACGATCAACGTCACGGTCTTCGACAACGACGGCGCCCAGTCGCCGGCTTCCGACCCCTGCCGCCTGACTTTCGAGGTGACCCAGAAGAAGCTCTTCTGGACGGTCGCCGGCGGCCCCGGCCTCTACGGCGGGAGCACGGCCCTCTACGGCTTCCTGCGCGCCGGACTGTTGGCCTGGATCACCCCCGACCAGTGGAGCTTCACGCTGGGCGCCGGCGGGGGCATCCCGTTGGCCGGCTCGCCGTGGCGCTTCGTATTCACCGCCGAGGCCCTGGTCAACGGCCACTTCCAGAAATTCTTCATCGGCACCGGTGTCGGCTTCAGCACGGCCACCCAGCCGGTGGACGAGAACCACAAGGCCGGTCTCGACCTCGTCGCCCAGACCGGATTCGACGTCTTCGACAAGTGGACGAGCAAGGGCCAGGTGTTCTTCGAGTTCCGCGCGCCCCTCTTCCGGTCCTTCAACCACAACTACAAGTCAGGGCTCGGCTTCCGGTTCCTGTTCTAAGCCGAACCGTCAACGAGCGTCCGAAAGGGCCAGAGAGCGGACTCTCTGGCCCTTTTTTTCTTTTCTATTCTCTCCCCCCCCGTTGCAGACGATTCCAGGGCAATTATGGGGGGCATGTATAGCCCCCGTAGCGGAGGGGAAATTTCTTAATAAGAACGGGGACACGTACCGGAGGTACATGTCCCCAAGCTCGCGCCCCGACACCCGACGGGAATCAGTTGCTGAGCTTGCCGAGCTTGGCCAGCTCGTCGTTGTAGTACTTCCGGTAGAGGATCTCGTACTCCCGGGTGCCCTCGTCGATGGCCTTTTTCTGGGACTTGATCTTGTCGATGGCCTTCCTGTCGAGGGACTCGTAGAGTTTCATTTCTTCTTCGATGGATCTGACGATGACCAGGCGGACCTCGTTCGGGTCGTCCAGGAAATCGACTTGATCGATCTTCTCGAGGAATGTGAGGACCTGCCGGGACAGGTAGTTGATCTTTTCCCGGGACAGTCTGTTGCTCACAGGACGATCCCTTTTTCCCGGGCCAGCTTGGTCTTGATCATCTTGAACATCTGCTGGTATTCGATGTTATCCTTGCGGATCTTCTCGATGTGCTTGCTGAGCAGTTCGCGGACCTCCTGGTCGAGGTGTTCCTCCTTCTGGAACTCTTCGATGAGGAGATTGGTCACATCTTCGATCAGACGGGACTTGTCCTCGAAGATGATCTTGCCTTCCTTGGCCAGGTTGCGCAGGATCAACGATCCGAGATGCTCGATCTGGTTCTTATTCAGGCGCATAACTTCCATACAATACATTACCCCCGCTCAAAATTCAAGATTTTGTGGAAAAAGGCCTCAAGCGATGACGAGGAAGGGATGGACACGTTCCCCATCAGGGGAAGGCCGGGCCAGGGCCAGGAGTTTTCCCGACTCCCCGAACAGCCTTAGGACGCATGCCGCCCGGGGGAAGGGGGGAGCGCTCGAGGAGGGAAGGCCGAGATGTTCCGGGCCGAGGGCGGCTCCGTTGCGGATGCGCGTTTCGGCCGCCGGCCCGACGACCACCGCGGGCACCCCGGGGAGGAGCCTCTCGAGAGGCAGGATGAGCACAGCGGCTCGGTCTTTCCCTCCCGGTTCTTCCAACGCGGCGAGGGACACCGCGTCGGCCAAGGCGTAAGGGCCTACGGACGTCCGCCTGAGGGCGTCGAGATGGGCGCCGCAGCCCAGGCGTTGACCGAGGTCGTGGGCGAGGGACCTGACGTAAGTCCCGGACGAACATTTCGCTTCGAAGACGACGAGAGGCGGCCGGTAATCGCCAAGCCTGAACCACTCCACCCTCACGACGGAGGCTTTTAGGGTGATTTCCTGGTGGGCCCGGGCCATTTTGTATACCGGCTTTCCGCCGATCTTTTTGGCCGAATAGGACGGCGGCGTCTGACGGATCGTCCCCTCGAAGCGTTTCATGGCCTCGACCAGGTCTTCGCGGTCGGGGAAGTCGTGCGATTCCTCCGTGGACGGCCGCCCGGAGGCGTCATAGGTTTCCGTCGCGAAACCGAGCCGGATTACGCCTTCGTAGACCTTGTCTTCCTTGGAAAGGTAGGGGAAAAACCGTGTCGCCTGGCCGACGGCGACAAGGAGGACGCCCGTGGCGTCCGGGTCGAGAGTTCCGCCGTGGCCGACCCGCCGCACCCCCAGGATCCGGCGGAGCCTGTCCACGACGTCGTGCGAGGTGGGTCCGGTGGGCTTGTCGATGACGAGAAGACCATCGTAGGGCATTCCGGGTCGTCCGGCGCCTTCAGTCCGACGCCCCGTTGAGGAGCGTTTCGACGATCGCCGGGACCTCCCGGATGAGGCGTTCATAAGGGCCGTGGATGGTGAAACCGGAGGCGTGGATGTGCCCTCCGCCGCCGAAATGTTCGGCCACGCGGGCCGCGTTGGCGCTGCCCTTCGACCTCAGGCTGACCCGGAAGGTCTCATGGCCCATCTCTTTGAAGAACATGACCATTTCGACGCCCTTGATGGTCCGGGCCAGGGTCGTCATATCCTCCGTGTCGACCTCCTTGAGGTGGAGGGACTCGGTATCGCGCAGGAACATGCTGATGACAGCGATCGTGCCCCGGCCATTCATGGTCAGGGTGGAGAGGACGCGGCCGAGGAGCTGGATCTTTTCCGGCCGGTTGTTGTTGTAGAGTTTCTCCGTGACGTGGACGGGCTTGGCGCCGAGACGCGCGAGCTCGGTCGCGGCCGCGAGGGCGCGGGACGTCGTGTTGGAGAATTGGAACGAGCCGGTGTCGGAAACGATGGCGCAGTAGAGGTGCTCCGCGATCTCGGGCGTCAAGGTGATGCCGAGGAAACGGCTGAGGTCGAAGACCATCTCCCCGACGGCCGGGGCCTCGGGGTCGATCCAGTTGATGTTGGCATAGGGCGTGTTCGAATAGTGGTGGTCGATGTTGATCTTGTAAGCTCCGGCCAGGCCTTCCTGTCCGGAGCGGGAGACGTCGGCGCACTCGAGAAGGATGACCGTATCGAAGTCCGCCGCCCGGATCTGGCCGATGCGGATTCCGGCGAGCTCGGGGAAAGCCGAGAAGGGCAAGGGTGTCGGGTCATGGTTGACGATGGTGACATCCTTGTCCAGGAGGCCGCCCATCAGACAGAGGGCCATGGCCGTCGAGAGGGAATCGCCGTCCGGCCGCAAGTGGGAGGTCACGGCGATCGTCCGGGATGCCTTGATCCTGGCCGCGATCTGTTCTCTGGGATCAGTGGGCATTCTTCTTCGTCTCTTCGATCAGCCTGTCGATCCGCTCATGATGCTCGGGGCCCGGATCCAAGGCGAAAAATAATTCGGGATTATACTTCAACCTGACCCGGGAGGCAAGCGTCCGCCGGATGCGTCCTTTGCTCTTCTCGATGCGCCCGAGGAGGGCTTGGGGATCGGCCGTTCCGAAAACGCTGAGAGTGACCTTGGCCGAACGGAGGTCCGGGGTCATCTCCACCCGGGTGACGGTCAGGAGCCCCGAAGAGGGATCCTGGAATTCGGAGATGAGGAAGCGGCTGAGCTCCGCTTGGACGAGCTCGGCCACACGGCGCGGCCGGATACCCTTTTCAGACATAGCGGATCTCCTGGCCGGCGACTTCCGCCTCCTGGAGGTTCAGGGCGTCGGCCAGGATGTGGCCGAGGACCTCCTCGACGATCGTCTGCTGGCTGTTGAGGCTGACGATCCCGAGCAAGGCCCGCTGCCACTTGTCCTGGAAGTCGACCTCGGCCAGGGAGACGTTGTAGCGCCTTCGGACCCTGTCCTTGAAGCCACGGAGGATGCGCCGCTTGTCCTTGAGGGAATGGGCATAGGGGAAAAAAAGATCAAGCTTTAGGACACCGATGACCATCGGAACCCTCCCGCGCCGCTAAGTGGCCTTGACCTTTTCCCGGATGAAGGCCTCGATCGTGTCACCCGTCTGGAAATCGCTGAAGCCGCCGACGCCGATGCCACACTCGTAGTCATTCTTGACCTCGGTGACGTTCTCTTTGAGATGCTTGAGGGAAGAGATCCTTCCCTGGTGGATGACCTCGCGGCCGCGGAGCACGCGGGCCTCGGCGTTGCGCGTGATCCGTCCGTCCTGGACATAGCAGCCGGCGATCGTCCCGATCTTGGGGATCTGGAAGACCTTCCGGACCTCGGCCCGTCCCTGGAAGGTCTCTTTGATGATCGGGTCGAGAAGGCCTATGACGGCTTTCTTGATATCGTCCGTGAGCTGATAGATGATCTTGTACGTCCTGATCTCGACGCCTTCTTTTTTGGCCAGGGCGAGGATCGCGGGGTTGGGTTTGACGTTATAGCCGATAACGATGGCCTTGGACGCCGAGGCCAGGAGGACGTCGGCTTCGGAGACGGCGCCGGTGGCGGCGTGGATGATCTTGATCTTGACCTTGTCCGTGCCGAGGGGCAAGATGATTTCCGACAGGACCTCGATCAAACCCTGGACGTCGGCCTTCAGGACGAGGGCTAGTTCTTTGGCCTGGCCGCCTTCGATCTTCTTGAACATCTCGTCGAGGGTGGCGCCGCTGTCGCGGGGGGATTCCTTCCCCTTGACCCGGGATCTCCTGAACGTGACGACATGTTTGGCTGCCGTGGGATCGTCCATGACCTGGAAGAAATCGCCGGCGACGGGGACTTCCGAAAAGCCCATGATCTCGACGGGCATGGACGGCCCGGCGCTCTTGAGGGCCTTGCCGTGCTCATCGAACATGGCCCGGACCTTGCCCATGGCCAGGCCCGAAACGAAGGCTTGACCCTGTTGGAGGGTGCCCTGCTGGATGATAACGGTGGCGACGGGCCCTTTCTGGCTGTCGAGGCGGGCCTCGAGGACGACGCCCTGGGCGGGCACTTTGGGGTTGGCCTTGATCTCGAGGATGTCGCTGAGGAGGAGGATCATCTCGAGCAGTTCGCCGACGTTCTTCTTCTCCCGGGCCGAGACCTCGACGCTGATCGTCTTCCCGCCCCAGTCCTCGACGAGGACGTTCTCTTTCGATAGCTGCTGCTTGACGCGGTCGACGTTGGCCTCGGGCTTGTCGACCTTGTTGATGGCCACGATGATCGGCACATTGGCCGCTTTGGCGTGGTCGATGGCCTCTTTCGTCTGGGGCATGACCCCGTCGTCGGCCGCGACGACCAGGACGACGATGTCCGTGGCCTTTGCGCCGCGGGCCCTGAGCTGGGTGAAGGCCTCGTGACCCGGCGTGTCGATAAAGGTGATGGTGTGGTTCCTGGTGGCGACGCGGTAGGCGCCGATGTGCTGGGTGATACCGCCGGACTCTTTGTCGACGAGGTTCGAGGAGCGGATGGCGTCGAGGAGGGTCGTCTTGCCATGGTTGACGTGGCCCATGATGGTGACGACGGGCGATCGCGGAGCAAGCTCGGCCGTCCGGCCCTCGGCTATCCGGCGCATGGCCAGGTCGAGAGTGATGAACTCGGCGTCGAAGCTCGTGACCTTGGTGATGACCGCGGCGAGCTCGGCGTCGATGAATTCTTCGAGGTCGGCCTTGAAGCCTTTGGCGGCGAGCTTGGCTAAAAGATCCTTGGGTCTGATCTTCATCGCCTCGGCGGCATCCTTGAACAGCCAGCCCTCCCGGAGTTCGACTATATGCCGCGGCTTGGGCGGCGCGGGGGGCGGCGTCGTCGGCTTCGGTGGCGCCGGCGGGGGAGGAGTCGGTCTGACGGGGGCCTGGGGCGTTGGCGCCGCGGCCGGCCGGGCCGGCGTTTTGATGGGTGCCGTCGGCTTGGGAGGGGCCGGGGCGGGCGCCGCTGGTTTCGGAATGGGAGGCGCAGGCGCTGCCGGCTTCGAAGGCATCACCGCCGGTTTAGGCGTCGGCGGTGCCGGCTTGGGATGGGCCGGGACGGGAGCCGCTGGTTTCGGAACGGCAGGCGCTGGCGCTGCCGGCTTTATGTCCGCCGGCTTGGGCGGCGCAGGCTTATGGACGGCGGGCTTGGAGGGAACAGGGGCGGCGGCAACCGGCTTGTGGGCCGCCGGCTTATGGGTGGCGGGCGCGGTCGGCTTGGCCGGGGCCTCTTTGGACGTTCTCTTCACGGCGGGTTTCTTGGTTGGTTCACTCATTCGCATCTTCTTGTTTTATGGAAATTTTCCAGCCGACGAGCCGGGAGGCCAACTTGACGTTGATCCCCTTCTTGCCGATGGCTAGCGAAAGCTGGTCCTGGGGAACGATGGCCAACATGGCCTTCTCCGTCCGGCTCACGACCTGGAGCCGGTCGACCCTGGCCGGGCTTAGCGCGGACTTGGCGTAACTGACGAGGTCGGACGACCATTCGATGATATCGACCTTTTCGCCTTGGAGCTCTTTGGATATGGCCAGGATCCTGTTCCCCTTGACGCCGATGCAGGCGCCGATGGGGTCGACGTCGCGTTCGCGGCTGGATACGGCGACCTTGGCTCTTTCTCCGGGCTGGCGGACGATATCCTTGATCTCGATCGCCCCGTTGGCGATCTCGGGGATCTCGGTCTCGAGGAGCCGGGCCAGGAAGCGCGGATTCGCCCGCGAGACGATGATCTGGGGTCCCTGGTAGCCCTTGAGGACCTGGATGATGACGGCCTTGACAAGGTCCCCCCGCCGGTGCTCCTCGTTGGGAAGCGTCTCGCGCAACGGGAAGGACACTTCGATCCTGTTGACCTCGAGGATGATGACGCTGTCTTCGATCCTGCGGACGACTCCGGTGACGATCTCCCCGATCCTGGGGGCGAAATCGCCGTAGATCTTATCCTGTTCGGCGTCCCGGACCTTCTGAAAGATGACCTTTTTCGCGGCTTGGGCGGCGATGCGGCCCAGGGTGTCGGAGGGAAGATCGACCTCGACCGTCTCGCCCTCCTGGGCGTCGGGCCGGATGGCCCGGGCCTCGTCAAGGGAGATCTCAAGAGCGGTGTTGCCGGGGCTATCGGTCACCCGCTTGACGACAAAAACGCGAAGCTCGCCCTTCTCGGGCTTGAACAGGATCTGGACGTTCTCCTTTTGGGAGAAGAACTGAGAGGAAGCGACCCTAAGGGATTCTTCGATCGCCTGGATGATGAGGCGCGGCTCGACGGACCGCTCCTTGCTGAGCTGCATGATCGTATTCCAGACGTTGACTTTCATCCGTTTTTCTCAGTTCCCGACGGAGCGAGTCCATGGGATGAGTGATTATATCGGAATTCCCCCCAAAGTGCAACGCGCCTCGGCGCCGCGAGCCGGGTCCCATGACACCACCCTTATGTGCTATGACGGGAACCATCCATTTCCCCCGGCCCCCCGGGAACCAGTCCCGGCGGTTCCCCCGTCCCGCTTCTCTGAAGCGGGACGGGTCCCCCTCCGCTACGGGGTCTCTGGATGGTTCCCGTCACAGCCCGGGTGGTGTCATGACCGGCCGAGCGGCGCGAATTTTGGCTTGTAGGCTTTCCGAGCGGGCACTTCGGGACGATTGCCTTTGGCGGAGGAAGTTAAAGGAAGGGGACATGTGCCGCTTTAAGAAAAGCGGCACATGTCCCCACGCTGTTTTAAAGAAGGCGGCCGTGGAGGCTGTAGGGGCCGGAGCCGGTGATGCGGACCGTGACGAAGCGCCCGGTCGGGTCCGAGGCGGAGTCGAAGTTGACGACCTGGCTTCCTTCCGTCCGGCCGGTGAAGCGGCCGCCGCCCTTGACGCTCGGCCCGGTAGAGAGAACGCGGACGTCCCGGCCGACGAACGACCCGTTGATCTCGACCTGGATCGTCTTCTGGAGCTGCTGGAGGGCGACGAGACGCCGCCTCTTGACCTCGAGGGGGACGTCGTCGGGGCCGCGGGCCGCGGCGGTCAGGGGGCGGGGCGAGTACCGGAAGGAGAAGATGTTGGCGAAACGGATCTCGCGGAGAAGGCCGCAGGTCGCCTCGAAATCCTCTTCCGTTTCGCCCGGGAAGCCGACGATGACGTCGGTACTGAGGAGGATGCCCGGCAGCCTCGCTTTGATGCGGCCGGCCAGGGCGAGATAGCCCTCCCGGGTGTATCCACGGTTCATCCGCTCGAGGACGCGGGAAGAGCCGGATTGAAGGGGAAGGTGCAAACTCCGGCAGACCTTGGGGTTCCGGAACATGGCCTTGATGATCTCGTCGCCGAAGTTTTTCGGATGCGAGGTGATAAAGCGGACCCATTCGGCCCCGGGCTCGGCGCAGACCCGGTCGAGAAGCCCGGCCAAGCCGAGCCCCGACTCGGGGTCCCTGTAGGAATTGACGTTCTGTCCCAGCAGCTGGACTTCCAGCGCGCCCGCCCCTGTCGCAGAGCGGACCTCTTCGACGATCTTCGGGAGGGGCCTGAACTTCTCCCGGCCGCGGCTGAAGGGGACGATGCAGTAGGCGCAGAAATTGTCGCAGCCTTCCATCACCGGGACGAAGGCGCTCCACACGTTTTCCCGGGCCGTCGCCTCAGCCCCGACCTCCATCCAGTCCCGGCCCCAATCCGTCATGACGGCCGGCGATCCGGCGGCGTTCCTGACCAGCGCGGGGAGTTCGAGGTAGTTATCGGGCCCGACGACGAAATCCACGAACGGCCTCTTCTTGAGGAGGTCGGTCTTCCGGACCTGGGCGACACAGCCGGCGATAACGAGAAGAAAAGGTCTCTTCCGTTTTAGGCCGGACAGCCGTCCGAGATAGGAGTAGAGCTTTTCCTCCGATTTTTCCCGGACGGCGCAAGTGTTGACGATGACGATGTCGGCGTCTTCCGGCCCGTTCGCTCCGCCGGCCCCCGCTTGGGTGAGGATGCCGGCGATGTGCTCCGAGTCGTTCTCGTTCATCTGGCAGCCGAACGTCCGGACGAAAAACTTCAGGCCGCTCAGGCTTTCGTTCATGGCGGGATCTTACAAGATCTCTTCGAGGATCGCGACACCGCCGTTGGCTCGGGTCATGGCGTCATCCTCCTTCGCGATGGATGTCGAGCATCTCCCGGGCGGCTTCGCGGGAGGCCACCGTCAGCCGGCTGCCCGCGACGAGGCGGGCGATCTCCTCGACTCGCTCCTCGCGGCCGAGCTTGCGGGCGCTCGTGAAGGTCCGGTCCTTTTCAACCCTCTTTTCGACGTGGAAGTGGTGAGCGGCGGAAGACGCGATCTGGGGCAGGTGGGTGATGCAGATCACTTGGTGACGGGAGGACAAGCGGCGGAGCTTCTGGGAGATGAACTCAGCCGTTTTCCCCCCGATCCCCGCGTCGATCTCGTCGAAGACAAGCGTTTTGAGGATCTCCTTGTCCTTGCCCGCGGACTTGAGCGCCAGCATCATCCTCGATAGCTCTCCGCCCGAGGCGATCCGCCTCAGGGGCCGAAGCTCCTCGCCCGGGTTGGGCGAAAGCAGGAACTCGGCGTCCTGGGCCCCCTGGTCGCGGATCGTCGCCTCGTCGTCGAGCGAAGGGGGGACGTCGGTCAGCCGGACTTCGAACCGGGCCTTTTTCATGCCGAGGATGGCGATCTCCTTCTCGATGAGGCGGCCGAGTTTTTCCGCGGCCTTCGCCCGTTCGGCGCCGAGTCGGGAAGCGAAGCCCGAGTATTCGTCGAATTTTAAGCGGATGGAGGATTCGAGCTCCTGGAGCCGCTCGCGGCCGGCCTCGAGCGTGGACCGCTCGCTCCGGAGGGCCTCGCCGTGCCCGACGACGGCTTCGATCGTCCCCCCGTACTTGCGCTTGAGCTTCTCGATGACGCTCAGCCGCTCTTCGATCGTCTCCGGATTTTCCGGGATCTCGGCCCTGCGGTCCTTGAAACGGACGAGCGCGTCGGCGGCGTCCCGGAGCAGGATGGAGGCCTCCTCGAGGCCCTGGGGGAACTCGCGGAAAGCGGCGTCGTAAATGGATAGCTCTCCGAGGACCGACCGGAACCGGGCGAGCCGGGCGATGAGGGAGTCCTCGCTGAGGTAGGCCGCGTCAAGGGCCTTGTCCACCAGGCCGGCGATCTTTTCGGCGTTCTTCAGGATCTCGCGTTCCCGGAGAAGCTCCTCGTCCTCGCCGGGCCGGAGCCGGGCGGCCTCGATCTCCTTCACTTGGTAGTCGATGAAATCGATCCTCTGCAGGCGCTCCTTCTCCTTGGCCGCGAGGTCGCGTTTCTCCTGGACGAGACGCCTGAGGTCCCGGGCCGAGCGGGCCGTGTCCCGGAGGAGGCCGGGGTCGTCGATGACGTCATCGAGGTAGCCGAGGTGGGTCTCGAGATGGAGGAGGAAAACGTGGTCGTTCTGGCCGTAGATATCGATGAGCCGGCTGCCGAGCTCCCGCAGCCGGCGGACGGGCACGAGGACGCCGTTGACGAAGGCCTTGCTCGTCCCCTGTTCGGTGATCGAGCGTTGGATGAGGAGTTCGCCGTCCTCGGGCTCGGGGAGGCCGTCCAGGTCGATCGACTGCCGGGAAACGTCGAAGACGGCCTCGATGAACGCTTCTTTACGGCCCGTGCGGACGAGGTCGGACGAGCCCTTGTCGCCGAGGATGAGCCGGATGGCGTCGATGATGATGGATTTTCCGGCGCCCGTTTCGCCGGTCAGGATGGAGAATCCCGGGTCGAGGTGGACCTCGAGATCCTCGATCGTGGCCAGATTCCTGACCCGCAAGAACTTGATCATGTTTTCCCGGAGGCTAATTGAGGATGTAGGGGACGAGGGCCCTTTCCATGTTGATCCGGCCGTAGCCGATGTGGTCGTCGCGGCCGCGATCGACGGACGCGTTGACGTCGTCGGCCGTATAACGGATGATCCTCATGATATCGGCGGGCCGGAGATCGGGCTTGAGGCTCTTGATCAGGGCGGCCATCCCGGAGACGTGGGGCGCCGCCTGAGAGGTCCCCGACGCGAAAAGGTAGGGGAGGTAGCCTTCGCCGGCGTACCATTGGGGCACCGGTCCAAGGATGTAAACACCGGGCGCGGCGACGTCCACCTGGGGGCCGGAGCTTGAAAAATCGGCCGGCTGGTCGTTGTAATCGGTGGCGGCGACGGCGAGGACATAACTGTCGTAGGCGGCGGGATAGACGACAGGGCCCCCGAATTCATTTCCGGCCGAGGCGACGACGACGACTCCCCGGTCGAAGGCGTACTTGCAGGCGTCCTCGAGGAAGGGATCGTCGAAATCCCCACCCATGCTGAGGTTGATGACGGCGGCCCCCTGGTCGGTCGCCCAGATCAGACCGTCGATGATCCAGCTGTAAAAGCCCGTGCCGTCCGCGCCCGCGACCTTGATGGGGAGGATCATGCAGTTCCGGGCGACGCCGGCGATACCCTGCGCGTTGTTGGTGTCCGCGGCGGCGACGCCGGCGACGTGGGTGCCGTGCCAGTTGTCGTCGGTCGCGTCGTCGTCGTCGTTGGCGAAGTCGTGGCCGGGGGAGACGACCTTGGCGGCGAGGTCGGGGTGCGTCCTGTCGACGCCGGAGTCGAGGACGGCGATGACCACTCCAGGATCGCCCAAAGCCGCGTCCCATGCGGGCGTGGCCTTGATGTCGGCGCCGGAGGTCATCTGGGGCTGGATGTCGTCGCTGATATCGAGGATCCCGCCCCGGTTACGAAGGTTGTACTGATAGGAAACGAAGAACGTGTCGTTGGGCGCATCGGTCAGGCGGGCCCGGTAGTCGGGCCGAGCCTGCTCGATGTCGCCGTTACGGCGGAGCATGGCCAGGGTCTCGGTCACGGAAGACCCGTGCGACGTCCGGAAGCTGTAAACGCCGATCTGCGGGATCGGGTGGACCGATGAGAAGCCGTAGGATCGAAGCAGGCCCTGGGCGTAGGCATCGGCGACGTAGGGCTTGAAACGGACGAGGACGCGGTCGGCGGCGTAGCGGGAACCGCGCCGGAGGGCCGGCCTCTCGACCCGCAAGGTGCGGGCGGATCGCTGGGAAAGACGGTTGACGAGCTTCGTCCGCCTGATCAAGCCGGCGTCCGTGGCGCCCAGTCCGACGAACAGGACGACGAGGAGAGCCGGGATCGCTTTGGCCGATCTTCTCGACAGGACCTTCATGTTGCCCTCCTTGATCTAGAACATGTAGAAAAGACCGATGGAAATCAGCGCGTCCGTGCTTCCCGCATGGGGGGAAAATCCCGCCTTGGCCTTGATCGTCACCCGTTCGGACGCGCGGACGTCCCCGCCGAGAGCGACGCCGAACGCAAGATCCCCGTTGCTCCGCTTCGTCTCCAGGCCATGGAGGTCTTCCAGGGTTTCTTCCATCCGAAAGTCGGTCCGGAGCCAGCGAACGTTCACTTCGACATATGGCACGAACTTTTCGGATAATAAATAAGCCAACCGGGGACCGGCGGACGCCTCCATCCAGTTCAGGCGGCCCTTGGCCTGCCCCTCGACGGCGAACCCCTCGAGCGGCCATGTCTTGGACATCCCGAAAGAAGAGACGAACCGGCCGGCTGCCTTTATCTCAAATTTACCGAATTTATGAAGAAGGGCTTCGAGCTCGGCCCCCAGGACCAGGCCTTTCAAAGATGAGGCGTCGTATTCGAGGGTGATAGGGAGCGTTTCGAAAGCGAGCCCCCCAAAACCGGCGAGCGAAAAGCCTGCGGAGAGGCTCAAGGTCAGGCCCTTCCCGAACCCTAGGTCCGCGCGGGCCGAAACCAGGCTGGCCCCGAGCCGGGAGGATGCCGTGTCGCCGTCCCAGACGACCGTCTTTGAAAAATGGTCGAAATTCAATCCGGCCACGAACGTCTCGATCTTCGATTCCGCCGCCGGCGCGGGCGCCGCGAGGAACGCCAACGCGATTCCCAGGGAAATGAGCCGCCAAACCCCCGTGCTTCGCTTCGTCATGAGGAAACCTCCCGCACCCTATCGGGATCAGGTCTTCTTGACAGTTTTATCCTTGATGATCTTTAGGGCGGCTTTTTTTAGATCCTCGATCTCGGCCAGGCGTTTCGTGGCCTTTTTGACCAGGGCCGAGCCGGGGTAATCCGTGATCACCTTGGTGAAGAACGGAATAGCCTGGTCAAGTTGTCTTAACCAGAAATGGCCATCGCCAAGGTAGAAATAGACCTCTTCCATGTGGGAATAGTCGGGGTAACTGGTCATGATCTCGGATAGCCGGCTGATGGAGGCCCGGTAAGCCCGCCTCTTGTTGTATCCGATGGCGATCTCGGCGCTATGGGTCGCCAGACGCTCTTCGCAGTCCTTGATCTTCTCCTGGGCCGTCTTGGCCTGATCGCTCGCGGGGAAGTCGGTTATGACTTTCTTGAATTCCGTAAGGGCCTGAAGGGTTTTCGTCTGGTCTCGCCCCGGCTTCAGGATCTTCCTGTAAAAGGTCATGGCCACCTGGTACTGGCTGTAGGCGGCCGAAGGGGAGTAGGGGTAGGTCCGGATGAATTCCCGGTATTCGGCCGCGGCCAGGAGCAGGCTGCTCTCGTCGCTCTTGCGGAAGTAGGCGTCGGCGATGAGGAGCTTGGCCCGCTGGGCGTAAAAGCTCTTGGGGAACGAGTCGATGATCTGGCGGAGATAAAGCATGCCCTTTTCTGTGTCCTTTTTTATCTCCGTTTCGCCCAGCCGGTAGAGGGCTTCGTCGGAGGAGGCGAGGTCGGGCGTGATCTCGACCTTCTTCTTATGGCATCCCGCCGCCAGCCCGAGCATGATCAGCAGGGGGAGCCAAGCGGCGAGCGTTTTGATCGGCGTATGTTTTTTCATGGCGTCTTCCTTGCGATCTCTTTCATGGCCCGGATGACCCTGGCGGGGTCCGGGGCCTCGAAAATGGCCGACCCGGCGACGACGACCTCCATGCCCGCGCGGATGATGTCCTCGACGTTGTCAAGCTTGATCCCGCCGTCGACTTCGATGAGGATATCGCGCTTCTCGGCGCGGATCCAGTCCCTCAGCTTCCGGATCTTCTCGAGGCAGGAGGGGATGAAGGACTGTCCTCCCCAGCCGGGGTCGACCGACATCACCAGGATGAAGTCGAGCTCTCCCAGGGCTTCTTTCAGAGTATCGATCGGTGTCGCCGGATTGAGGGCCACACCGGCTTTCCGGCCGAGGCCCCGGATCATGGCCAGGTCCTTGTGGAGATGCGCCGTGGCCTCGACGTGCAGGGATATCCAGTCGGCCCCGGCCGCGTGGAAGAGGGGGATGAAGGCGCGGGGATTCTCGACCATGAGATGGACGTCGATCGGCAGGTGCGTCTCGCGGCGGATGGCGGCGACGAGCTGAGGCCCGAGGGTCAGGTTGGGCACGAAGTGCCCGTCCATGATGTCGACGTGGATGAGGTCCGCTCCGGCTTTTTCGGCAAGCTTGACCGCCTCGCCGAGCTTGGCGAAATCCGCGGACAGGATCGACGGGGCGATGCGGACCATCAGCGGCTGACCTCCAGCGAGATCCGGCTTCTTTTCTGAACCGGGAAACCCTCGCGCGGGGACTGTCCGACGATAATCCCCGCCGGCTGTCCCGGATAGTAGACATAGCGGATGTCCGCGATCTTGAAGCCCAGGACCTTGAGCTTATTGATGACCCTGTCCGCGACAAGTCCCACGAGGAGGTCGGGCATAATGTAGCGGTCGTCCGTATCGCCCTGACTGAGAAGTAGGCCGACTCGGGAATTCCGCTCGACGACGGCGCCGGGCGCCGGCCTCTGATCGAGGATCCGGCCGGCGGGAAGTCGCGGGGTATGGACTTGGGTCAGCACGCCCTTGACCAGGCTACCCGCCTGGAGCATGGTCAGTGCTTCGTCCAGGCTCTTGCCGGCGAGGTCGGGGACGGTGACCTTCTCGCTGCCCAGGCTCGTCGTCACCCGGACGGCCTTGGTCACGCGGATCCTCGACCCGGCCGCCGGGTCCTGCCGGACGATGAGTCCCTTCTCCCATCGGTCGCTCGATTCCGTGCCTTTCTGAACGAGGGGGAGGTCCTTTTTAACCAGCTCCGCCCGGGCCTGGCCGACGGTCTGGCCGATAAGATTGGGGACGGTGACAGTTTCGCTCTTGAGGACGACCTGGGAAAAGATGACCGCGCTCAGGAAGAAAAGGATGACGAAGAGGAGCGAAGAAACGGCCAGATTATAAAGTAATTTCTTCGCCATGCGCGATGTTCACGATCAGGAATTTGACATCTATTACTATCATAGATCCCGAACTTAGTAAACCGGAGGAAGGTTGCCCCTCGATCGTCTTTCTCATATAATATGGCCCTCTGAGGAGAAGAACGATGATCGCTTATTCGGACTTCAGAAGCGATACGGTGACCCGGCCGACAGAGAAGATGCGGGAGGCCATGGCCGCGGCCGTGGTCGGCGACGACGTCCTCGGCGACGACCCGACCGTCCAGAAGCTCGAAGGGCTGGCGGCCGAGATCATGGGAAAAGAGGCGGCCCTTTTCTGTCCGTCGGGGACCATGGCCAACTCGATCGCGGTCAAGATGTGGACGGGCGCCCTGGAGGAGGTCATCGTCGAGGAGCGCTCGCACATCTACAACATGGAATCGACCCACATGACCTTCATCTCCGGGGTGACGCCGCGGCCGGTGAGATCCGAGCGCGGGGCCATGGACCCACGGGACGTCGTCGCTGCCGTCCGCAAGCCGAACGTCCATACGCCCCAGACGACGCTCGTCTGCCTGGAGAACACCCATAACAATTGGGGCGGGGCGGTCATCCCTCTCGAGAACTTCAAGGCCATCCGGAAGGTCGCCGACGAGCACGGCCTGAAGGTCCACCTCGATGGGGCCCGGATCTTCAACGCCAGCGTTGCCTCGGGCGTCCCGGTCAAGGAATTCGCGAACGATGTCGATTCCCTGCAGTTCTGCCTTTCGAAAGGCTTGGCGGCGCCCGTCGGCTCGATGCTCGTGGCCAACCGGGAGCGGATCGAGTTCGGACGGCGATTGAGGAAAGCCCTGGGCGGCGGCATGCGTCAGGCCGGCGTCCTGGCCGCGCCGGGCATCATCGCCCTGACCGAGATGGTCGAACGGCTCAAGGACGACCATACTCGGGCCAAAACGTTGGCCAAGGGGATCAGTGGATTGCCGGGCATCAAGATCGACCCGGCGACCGTCGAAACCGACATCATCATTTTCGGCTTCGAGCATCCGACGATCACCGTTCCGGCCATGCTGGAGAAGATGAAGGAGAAGGGGATACTGGCCCTGGCCGTGAGCGGCGGCATCCGCATGGT
>CAZZCH010000035.1:0-29199 GCA_964652895.1 uncultured Eubacteriales bacterium | reverse complement strand
TCAAATCCCATGTAACTTTATATATCCTAATTAGTTGAAAGCCATCAATACTTTCCTCTATTGTGTATAACTTGCCCTTTTTCCAGAGACGTGGCTGATGCCGAAATGGTACCTTGGCAACATACCTTCCAAGGGCATCGAACACATCATAGTAATATACGTTTTCTTTCTCGCTCATCTCCCATGTTTGAACATAGACTCGGTCATCATCATCGATAGTGAATTGGCTAAAGGCCGGGTGTTTTGAAGGAAAACCCATTGTTCTGAGCTGAGGATACATTTTTAAGCTTGTTTTCTTTTCTTCCGACGTTATTTCTTCAGGTACGTAGTCCTTGGTGATCTTCTTTTTAAGCTGCCATTCAGGATCGTAGACCAAGAGCTCATAATTTTTATTATAGGCGCATAAATAGTTGCCATTCTTATAAGGTTTCCTTTGGATGAATGGCGAAAACGGATTGAAAATGCTTGCGGGGTCAGACGTGATGATGGTTTTAATAAAACTCTGATCACTATTAAATAGTTTAAGTTCGGTTATTGCCTCGTTTTTATTGAGATCGATTCCGAATGATATAGCTAAAAACCGCCCGGTTGAATCCAGAATAAGATCGGTTGCCGCGATTTCCTTCGTAGAGAGATTCGCGATTAGCTTGCCATCGGGTGTGAAAAACGATATTCGTCGAGTATTTCCGTCAAACACTACAAGTTGGCTCTCTCTGTTAAGCTCAATCCTCGTAATGTAATCAAACTCTCCGGGTCCTTGGCCTTTTTTTCCGATGGTTCTTAGATACGTTCCGCGCTGATTAAAAACCTTTATATGCGATTCTTTAATGTCCGAAACATAGATATTTTCATTCTCATCGACGGCAATGCTCCCTATTTCAGTAAAGCTATCATCCTTGCTACGGGTGTTATTTCCAATAGATACCTCTAGCTCGAATGAGCATGGATTTCCTTCATAGATTGGCTTACTCGGATTTTTCACGACGACGACGCCGTCTTCCTCGTAGGTTTTGCCTGTCCAATTAGCATCTTGTTTTGAGCAAGCTAAAGAAAAAAGCAAGGCCTCAGAAATGAGAGCAATTATGAGCGCTCTTATAAAGGAATTCATATAACCCTCCTCATTAGTTCGAGGCTACTAATTTGCCTAGCCTCTCAAATAGATTACTCCTTAATACTGAATGGGGTTGCAGAATGTTGGAAAAAATCGTTCATATCGTCTTATTTTTGGGTCAGCGTATCAATAAGGCCGATATATTGTTGCTGAGAAGGCGCATCTTTGGGAGTTTTCGTACTTACATGAATTATTATTCCCCTGCTATCAACGATAAATTTAATTGGCGTAATGCCTAGATCCTTGATGCCTAAGATCCGAAATAGCAGTTCATTTTCATCATAAAGAGCCTTCACTTTTATATCGTTTTTCTCTACGAAACGTCTTAAGATATCGAACGTCTTTGCAGTTCCTATTGCAAGTATTTCTAGTCTGTCTCTGAACGCTAGACTCAAATGGTTCCATAAGGGCACTTCGTCAAAACAAGACTGGCAATCCCAGGGTGTAAAAAAAATTACTACTGCGTACTTGTCGTTACTTCGATGAAAATAATTATAATATCCTCCTTCAAGTGACCGCAACGAGAATTCCGGTATCACTTTTGCAAAAAACATATCTGTTAGCTCGCTTCCTGGATTCACTGCATTACTATCGCCTAATCGGTCGCCCCTAAACTCGGCTAATTTCCAAGAAAGGAATAAAATTATGACAAATAAAACCAGGAATAGGATTGTGTCAAAATGTTTCGTTTTATCTATTCTCATTCTGCCCTCAATCACCTTCGCTATTTATGGTAAAAGGGATTTTCGGTTTTAGCTCTAATCCTGTAAGGCTAATTAGCCCATATTTGTCCGCGAGGCTATATTCTAAACAATATAGCTTATTGGTATAGCAGGGCATATCTCCCGGGACCTCAATTCCGTAATAAAGGAGGTTTCCTTGAAGATCAAAAATATCCAGAATATATTTTGGTTCCTGGAAAGGTCCTCCGGACAACATGTTTAATACTATAAGCAAACCGCTTTTGGCATGTATGCGAATTATCTTTGTATGGGGCTCTTGACTCAAGGCCTTGCTCTTCTCTACATAATCTGACAGCGTTTTTGGGCTTCGGCTAACATGCGTTTCAAGTGTCACAAAGGAAGGTGACTTCAATCGGATCTTTCTGGATAGCTTTCGATCGGCCCCAAAGATGTAAATAGTTTTTTCAAATACATTACAGATATAAATATTATCAGCAGCATCAATTGTGACCGCCCATGAATACGATATGTATTTTTGATTAAAGGGTCCAAAGATATTCAATGTGTTTCCCTTTTTATCAAGTTCTCTAAATAAGCACCTTTGACGCCGAGCGTTAAGAAAAGCTGGGGCAACAGCAACAAGAATTATATTGGATTTTCTGCTGAGCAATATCGTCTCAATAGGACTTGATATAGTAAATTTATATTGGCTAAATAGGACCATATTTTGGTCAAATACTTGAATGCGTTTATTTCCTCGGTCATTCACATATAAATAGCCATGCTCGTCTAGAAGTACTCCATAGGGCATTTGGAATTCGGCGCTCGCTGTTCCCTTCCGGGCTCCGAGTACGGAGATTGGCTCCCCACTCTTATTAAAAACATGGACACAGTGGCTGACGATATCTGGAACATAAATTCTTTCTTTGCTAACATAGGTATTATAAGTTGAATATATAGGATTCGCCGCGTTTCCTTTTATAGTTATGGTTTCGGTTACGTTGAACAAGTCCGCCAGATCGGCTTTATTAGCTACGACCTTTGTAACGTCAGGATGATTGGCGCAGCCAATGTAATAAATAAATGCGCTTAACAACATTACGCTTTTGAATTGTCGCCATGGTTTTTTCATTAATAGCATAGGACCGCTTATCCTAGCGAATGAGGTGGTTTCTTATGATTAATAACGATAAAACGAGTAGGATAATGTTTTGTATGTAATGTAGTAAACTGGTTATGCGAATGTGAATAAAGCTAAAACAACTGCAATCAGCTCTAATGCCATTTGCCTTTGAATAAAGTGATAATGCAATAAAGCCAAGCAATAATAAACACGATAGACTTGCCGCATAGGTACGGTGTTTGTTACTAAAGAAGAGCAGTCCAAGGATAATTTCAATTATTATAATAATAATCGCAGCTTCTTCAATAAAAGAGGTTGGAATCATACGAAAAATTCTTATAGTATTAGAAAAACTTGCGATAACAAACAGCTTGCTGACTCCAGCCGTAATATATGCCAAACCTAGAAAGTGCCCGATTAATTTTATGTAGTGGGTTTTAAGAAAAAGCAAAACCAACCTTTCTCCCTTGCTTATCAGTCCAAATAATTTCTAAAGAAAATTGTGGCTGCGTTTGCCGCCCTAGGTCAGCAAACGCAGCACACTGTTAAGGCACTCTAGATCACGGGCTTGCAATCGCTCACTTGGCCGCAATGAGCATAGCAAGAAAATCCGGCTTCAACCGCAACACAGCAGTGACAATTCTGGTTGTTAATCTGACAATCATTTACGTAGCAGAACTCAGATGCACTAGCTATGGGCGCATGCCAGATCATTGCAACAATCGCCATGACGGCCGCTAGGACTACCACAAAAACCTTTGCCTTTTTACCCATTTTGCTTCCTTTCATGAGATTTTCAAGCTATATAGCCTTAGTTTCCTTATAACCTTCTCAATAAAAAGGACACCTGCCCTTCGAAGAATTTCTCATTATACCGAAATAATTCTTTAAATTTTCTCCCCTTGAACCGAATCTGGTTGGGATGGACGCTGAACTCGCTCGCGATATGGGCGATCGTCTTCTCCTCTTTGACCGCTTTAAAAGCCCCTTTTGCCTTGAAAGCCGCATCGTACGTCTTCCTCATACGCGAAAGCATGCCATCCCCCCTTTTGAGATATGATAGGCTCAAAATCCACTTATACCCCCTGTCCAGTTTTTGGGGAGTGGCTCATCTTGAAATAGCTACTTCTGGAACTTGTAGCCCGACCACGGCACCGTGACCAGGTGCTTCGGCGCGGCCGGGTCGTTCTCGACCTTCCGCCGCAGGTTATACATGAAGGTGTCGATCGTGCGCGTCGTCGGGAACTTCTCGTATTCCCAGACTTTTTCGAGGATGGTCTCGCGGGAAACGACCTGGCCCTCGCAGGCGGCCAGGAGCTTGAGCAGACTGAACTCCCGGGCCGTCAGGTGAAGGTCCCGGCCGCCTTTGGTCGCGGTCTTCTTCCGGAAGTCGATGTCGACATCCCCGAACGAGCAGTCCTCGATCTCCGGGACCTCGGGCCGCGACCGTCTCAGGACGGCGTGGACCCGGGCGATGAACTCGTCCGTGCCGAAGGGTTTGGTCAGGTAATCGTCCCCGCCGAGCTCGAGCCCAAGGACCTTGTCCACCTCTTTCTTCTTCTGCCCGGACATGATGATCACGGGTATCTGCCGCCCGGACTCCCGGAGTCTCCGGCAGACGTCAAGCCCGCCGAGCGCGGGCATGGCGACGTCGAGGACGACGAGGTCGTAATTCCCGTGAAGAGCCTTGTTCAGGCCCTCACGGCCGTCGCCGGCCTCCCCGACTTCGTACCTCTCCGTCTCGAGCGCCGCGGCGAGCGTCCGGCGCAGGATCCGGTCGTCGTCGATGATCAGGATCTTCTTCATGTTTTCCGCCTTTTCGGGAAACTGAGCGTGACCGTCGTCCCCTTCCCTGGCTTGCTCCGAATGTCGATCGTCCCGCCGTGAGCGTCCATGATGTGCTTGACGATCTTCAGCCCGAGGCCCACGCCTTTCGGATCATGGCGAACGGCCGTCGGGGAACGGAAAAAGGCCTCGAATATCCTCTCGCGGTCCTCGGCCGGGATGCCGATGCCCTGGTCGCTGACGCTGACCTCGACATGGCCGTCCGTCTCCGCGAGCCGGACGGCGACGCGCTTCCGCCCGGCGCTGTACTTGATAGCGTTATCCAATAGGTTGAGGAGGGCCTGACGGACCGAATCGGGGTCGGCCCCGACCCAAACCGGCTCCTCCGGTGTCTCGACCTCGAGGTCGAGATCCTCTCCCGCCATCCCCGACCGCGCGATCTCGGCCACCTCGACGACGAGCGGCTTGAGGTCTGTCTCGCGGAACTCATAGAGCTTGGCGTCCTGCTCGATCCGGCCGAAATCGAGGACGTTGTGGAGGAAGCGGCCGAGCCGGCCGCATTCTCCGGCCATGAGCTCGAGGAGCTGCTCCCGGCGCGCTTGGTCCCCGACCTTGCCCGACTGGAGGAGCTGGGAGATCCCCTGGAGGGAGGTCATCGGCGTTCGAAGCTCGTGCGAAACGGAGGAGATGAACTCGGTCTTCAGCCGGCCGAGCTCCTCCGATTTCTCCCGCGAAGCCCGCTCGTAAACGACCTCTTCCTGGAGCCGGATCCGGCGCAGGGCCGCGGCCGCTTCCGCGGCCAGGGTCTCGAGGAGTTCGCGGTCCTCGTCCGTGAATTTCAAACCCGACTTTTTCGGACCGAAGAACAGCCATCCGGAAAGGCCGCCGTCGCCGAGCTGGAGAGACAGGGTGACTTCGAAGCCGGGGATATCCGGCGTCATGTCCGTCCACCGGACCCCCGATTCCAGACCGCGGGCGAGGAGCGAGACGGCCGCGTCGTCGAGCCCCCGCCGCAGGACGATCCCGGGCGGCCCATCGCCCGGCTCGAGGACGAGCCCGCCGACCTTCTCCACGGGAAGGGAATTAGCGAGGATATCACCGAAGAGCTCCAGGAGCTCTCCGGCGCTGAACGCTTTCGCGGAAGCCGTATTGAAGTCGCGGACGGCCCGGCGGTAGTCGTAACCCCGGCGGAAAAAGGCCTTGTCCACGAGGACCTGGATCCTGTTCCGGACGGGCGCGAAAGCCGCGGCCGCGACGACGGCGGCGCCGACGGGGATCCAGTTCCGGCCCGGACGGGCCGTCCCGGCGAAGAGCTGTTTCAGCCCCTCGACCGACAGCAGGTAAACGCCGACCGTGACCATCGTCAGAAGCGAGTAGACGAGGCTCCGGTTGATGATCAGGTCGATGTCCAAGAGCTTGTGCCTGAAGACGGCGATGCCCATCGCGAGCGGCAGGAGGACGAAGAAGACGCTGACGGCTTCTTCGCCGAGCGGCGGGTGCAGGCCCAGGCCGCGGGGGAGCTGGTAGAGGAACATGAACGGGCCGAGCCCCACGATCATGCCGTAAAAGACCCATTTGATCGGATCCCGGCGCTCGCGCGAATCCGAAGCCCGGTAAGACCGGAAGAGCACGACGACCGCCGCAGCGCACAGGGCCAAAAAATAGAGACGGAAGAAGATGAAATACCTGTTGAGGCGGAAGATCTTGACCGACGGAAAGAGGAAGGCCACGGCGAACGCAACGCTGAAAAAAGCGGCGAAAAGAAGGGACGCGCCCCATATCGCCGGAAAGCCGCGAAACCGGCTTCGGGACGCCAGCGTCAGCGCGAATCTCAGGAGGAGGGCAGGCGTCAGGGCATAGGCGAAGAAAAAAAGGACCCCGGGGATGAGATAGAGCGCCCTCCCCTGAACGCCGTACCACTCCCCGCTGATGAGCACGGCCGAGGAGAACGCCAGGCACAGCCAGAAAAAGACACGCACTCTTTCGTCTTCCGAGCGGAGAAGATAGACGCCGAAGCCGATGATGAAACCGGGCAAAGCCGTCAGAAGATAGACCAGGGGGAGTGTCCCCCCGGCATAATGGGCGATCAGGCGCTCGCTCACGGTCTCCTCCCGGCCGTCTTTCCTGAAGACGAATTCCACCGGGTCCCCGATCTTGTGGCGGGCTTCGACGAACTTGAAAACGTAGTCGAGGTCCTTGGCCTCGAGTCCATCGACCCGCACGATCGCCCGCGGCAGCAGCTCGGCCGGGATGCCCATCGTCTGGGCCAGCGCGTCCCAGGGGATTTCCGCCCGGCCGAAGAGCCCGACGAAACCGACGACGCTCAGCCCGAGGATGATGGCCCCGGCGAGGACCGAGAGATAAAAAGAGGCTTTCTTGTGTCCCATCCGCTGCCTGACTGGACCGATTATAGAATATCAAGCCTCCGGATTTCAAGGAAACGGGACGGGCGGGCTTGAACGCCGGCCGGAACCGTGTTACATTTCGAGAACACCCAAGGAACCGAAGGAGCGAAAATGGCCCGAAATCCGGTCGACCCATCAACTATCGTCACCATCGAACGTCACATCCTCGAAGAACAGGCCTTCCATCCCGAGGCCACGGGCACGCTGACCAACATCCTCTACGACCTGGCCCTGGCCGGGAAAGTCATCGCCAGCAAGACGTCCCGGGCCGGCCTGGCCGAGATCCTCGGCCGGACGGAGGACATCAACGTCCAAGGCGAAACGGTGATGAAGCTCGACCGCTTCGCCGACCTGACGATCTCGCGGCTCACCGATCACACGGGCCGGCTGGCCGGTCTCGCCTCCGAGGAGAACGACGAGTTCATCCCCATCCCCGACAGGTACCCCATGGGCAAATACCTGCTCGTCTTCGACCCTCTCGACGGCTCTTCGAACGTCGACTACAACATGCCCATCGGCACGATCTTCGGGATCTACAAGCGGCTGAACGAATCCGGCCCGATGAGCGCTTCCGAATTCCTCCAGCCCGGCCGGAACCTGGTGGCCTCCGGCTACATCGCCTACGGGACGAGCACGATGTTCGTCTACACGGCCGGGCACGGCGTCCACGGTTTCACGCTCGACCCGGCGGTCGGTGAATTCCTCCTGTCCCACCCCAACATCAAGATCCCCCCGGCCAAGTATTTCAGCGTCAACCTCGGCTACCAGCTTTACTGGAGCACGGGTGTTCAGGCCTACACGGAATTCCTGCAAGGGCGCGGCGGCGGGGTCAGGGGCCTCTCGTTGCGCTACATCGGGACGCTCGTCTCCGACTTCCACCGGAACCTCCTCGCCGGCGGCGTCTTCTACTACCCGGCCGATTCCAAGGACCCGCACCTCCCGACCGGAAAGCTCCGCCTTCTTTACGAGGCCGGACCCCTCGCTTTCATCGCCGAACAGGCCGGCGGCGCCGCGTCCGACGGGCGCGGACCCATCCTCGACGTCAAACCCACCTCCCTCCACCAGCGGATTCCCCTCTTCATCGGCAACCGGGAACTCGTCGAGAAGGTCGAGGAACTCATCCGCAGCCTGGATTAGGGATCTCTCGCGGAAGGAAACAAGATGAAAAAACAAAGCGTTTGGATCTTGTCCGTGCTGATCGTCGCGGCCGCCCTGGCCCTCCCGGGGTGCGTGAAAAAGGAAAGCCGGACGCCGGCGGCCGTGGCGGACGGCGGCTGGATCAGCCTGTTCAACGGCCGCGACCTCGAAGGCTGGACCCCTAAGTTCGCCAAGAGCGAAGCGGGCGTGAACTTCAAGAACACCTTCCGGGTCGAGGACGGCGTTCTCAAAGCATCCTATGACGAATACGAGAAGTTCGACGGCGAATTCGGGCATCTCTTCTACAAAGAGCCCTTCGGCCATTACGTCCTGCGCGTCGAATACCGGTTCATAGGAGAGCAGACGCCGGGAGGCCCCTCCTGGGCCTTCCGGAACAGCGGCGTCATGTTCCACAGCCAGTCCCCTGAGAGCATGGGCCTGGAGCAGAGCTTCCCGGTGTCGATCGAAGCCCAATTCCTGGGTGGGAACGGGACCGAGGAGAGGCCGACGGCCAACGTCTGCACGCCGGGGACGAATATCGTCATGGCCGGCGAGCTCGTGACGCGGCACTGTACGAATTCGACCGCGGCGACCTACCACGGGGACCAATGGGTGACGGTCGAGATCGAGGTTCATGGCGGCGGAGTCGTCAGGCACCTCGTCGACGGCAAAGCCGTCATCGAATACGAACAGCCCCAGCTCGACCCCGAGGACGCCGAAGCCCGGAAGCTCATCAAGGACGGGGTCCTGCTTCTCGAAAAAGGCTACATCGCTCTCCAGGCCGAAAGCCACCCCGTCGAGTTCCGCAAGGTCGAGATCAAACTATTCGACACCCCGGCCTGAAGCCCGGCAAAACAGCGCTTTTATCAGCCCATGAGAAGAATTTACCCTGCCTCGCGTCAATCGCTAACAGGGTAGCAGGGTAGAAAAGAGTATCCTCTTGACATATACACTATTATCGTGTACGCGTTATTAGTGTATAAACGGAGGATCTCATAATGCTCAAGAACATCACCCTGAGCGCGGAGGACAGATTGATCGAGAAGGCCCGTGACAAGGCCCGGCGCGAGGGGACGACTCTCAACGCGACGTTTCGGCAATGGTTGCATCAGTATGTCAGCCGCGGCGCCAAGACCACGGATTTCGACTCTTTCATGGATTCCCTGAGCTACGCCCGGCCCGGAAAGAAATTTTCGAGGGACGAGTTGAATGAGCGGTAAATTCTTCCTCGATACAAATATCCTCGTTTACACGTTCGACGAGGAAGACGCCAAGCGGCGCAAACGGGCCCGGGCGCTCGTCGCCGAAGGGCTCTCTGAATCCCGGGGCGTCATCAGCTATCAGGTCATACAGGAATTCCTGAATGCCGCCCTCCGAAAATTCACGAAGCCGCTCACCGCCGTGGACGCCGAACGCTACCTCACGGTCGTCCTCGAGCCTCTGTGCGCGGTTTTCGCGAGCGTCGAGCTCTACCATCAGGCCATCGACATCACGGAGCGCTGGAAGTACTCATTCTACGATTCGCTGATCATCGCCTCGGCACTCCAAGCCGGGTGTTCGGTCCTCTACTCCGAAGATCTCCAGCACGGACAGAAGATCGGAAACCTCCGGATCCTCAACCCTTTCGTCGAATCTCCCCAGAGTTGAGGAGCCGCGGCTTGACTTTCGTGTAAACGTCCTTTCGATGTCCGATCTTGAGGACCATGATCGCATCGCCCAGAACACGATAGATGACGCGGTAATCTCCGACCCGCATTTTCCGGTGCCCGGCAAGGCTCTGCTTGAGAGGCCGGCCGGCGCGAACCGGATCCGGCGCCAGTCTTTTTTCGATCGCCCCCTGCAATCGGTTTTTAATGTTCTCAGGCAAATCCTCGATATCCTTGGCTACCAGGGGATGGTAGAGGAGGCGATAGGTCATTTCTTCTTCCACACCCTCTTATGCGAGAGGGCTTTTTCGGCCGAGAAGGTCTTTTCTCTTTCCGAGGCCGCCTCTGCCCAGAATACGTCCTCGTCATCGGCGACGGCTTCCTTGAGAAGATCCCTGGCCTTCATGGATACGGAAACATCATCCCGCCTGGCCAGCTCCTTGAGCGTCCAGTACAAGGAGTCTTCCATCACGACATTCACTCGGGGATTCTTAGTCGGCATCCTGTTACCTCGGTTTCAGTGTATCACTTGTGATGAACCATGTCAACCGCCAAATTCTTTGGACCAGGGTAGGCCGCGTCGTCAGCCCTTCGGTCCGCGGCAATCGCGGACGCAGATGCCGCAGATGAACTGGGACGTGTAGCCCTTTTTGCGGAATTCCTTGAGTGTCTCGAAACAGGCCAGGTGGTCGAAGGCCTCCCGCGTCTCGTTGATGGCCTCGGCCGGGCAGGCCCTGATGCAGGCGCGGCAGGAGCCGCAGTCGCGATCAAGAGGCGCGTCGGGCTCGAGCGGCATGTCCGTCAGAATTGTTACCAGCCGGAAGCGCGACCCGAGCTCGGGGTTGACGAGAAGGTTGTTGCGGCCGAGCCAGCCCAGCCCTGCGGCGCGGCCGACGTGCTTGTGCGAGAGGTGGGCCCTCTGCTTGTCCCAGTCGATGATCTGGGAGGCGGCGATCGCCAGGGACCGGAAGCCCTCTTTCTGGATGTGGTCGGCGACGAGGAGCGCGCCCCGGTCGAGGAAAAAATTCATCTGCCGGTAGTGGTGGAAGTAGACTTGGGTCGGGTGGTCGACGATGTCGTCGAGGACAGCGTCGCTCAGGCGCTTGCCGAGCGACACCGCCAAGCCGAACCTGCCGCTCGTTTCAGGCTCTAGCAGGAAATCCCCACGCAGGGCCGCCACGTCGGCGACTCCGAAGAGGTCGAATCCAAGCTCCCGGGCTAAGGCCTTTAATCCCTTATAATTCGCCGCCTTGTCTTCTAATCCCATGGGCGAGGCTCATTCTATCGGCGCCCGCCCTCGGCTGTCAAACGGCCATCTTGACGATTTGACTCGCATCCGCGCCTGCGGTATATCAATCGTTGGCCCGTCCTGACACGCTCAGAGCCCCGGTTTGGATCCGTTCACGAGGAGAAACGAGAATGATCATGAATTCACGCAAAACCGCGACCCCCATCGTACTTTTCGTCATCGCCATCATCATCGCCGTATCTCCCGGCCTCGCCCCGGCCCAATCCCGCGCCGCCGCGCCGGCCATGTCAATCACCGTTTCCATGGAGCGGCCGACGACCCACTACTACCATGTCGTCTTCCGCGCCGACGGCCTAAAGGGCGAGACCCAGGACTTCAAGATGCCGGCCTGGACGCCGGGCTACTACCGGATCATGGACTACGCCAAGAATGTCATGGACTTCAAGGCCGAGGACGGCGCAGGGCGGCCCCTCCCCTGGGAAAAGACGGCCAAGAACACCTGGCGCGTCCGCGACGGCAAAGCCGCGTCCATCGTCGTGAGCTACGACGTCTATGCCTTCACCCGCTTTTGTGCCGACAGCTACCTCGGCGACGACGGCGGATTCATCACCTCGACCGGGCTCTTTATGCACGTCGCCGGTCGGCTCAAGGACCCGGTGACGGTCACCGTTCTCCCGCACCCCGATTGGAAGCAAGTCTCGACCGGCCTCGATCCTATCGCCGGACGGCCCAACACGTTCACCGCCCCCGACTTCGACACCCTCTACGACTGTCCGATCCTCATCGGCAACCAGGAGATCCTGACCTTCGAAGCCGCCGGCCTCCCCCACACCGTCGCCGCCTACGACCTCGGCGCGTCGGACAGGGCGAAGTTCACGGCCGACCTGAAGAAGATCGTCGAGGCCGCGGCCGCGCTCATGGGCGAGTTCCCCTACCGCCACTACACGTTCCTCATCATCGGCCCCGGGGGCGGAGGCCTCGAGCACCGGAACTCGACGGCCGTGACGCTCAATCCCGCCTCGCTCATAAATCCCCAGGCCTACAAGGGCTGGTTGAGCTTCATCGCCCACGAATACTTCCATCTATTCAACGTCAAGTCGATCCGGCCCATCGCCCTCGGCCCCTTCGACTACGACCGCGAGAACTATACGAACATGCTCTGGGTCTCGGAGGGCCTCACGGTCTACTACGAGTACATCCTCCTCAACCGGGCCGGCCTGATGACCCGCGACGAGATCCTCGAGCGGCTCGGACCGACCATCGCTAAATACGAGAACGCACCCGGCCGCCGCCATCAGCCCGCGACGGCCTCGAGCTTCGACACGTGGATCAATTTCTTCAGCCGCGGCGAGCACTCGGCCAACACGACGATCTCCTACTACGACATCGGCGCCGGATTGGGGCTTCTCCTCGACCTCAAGATCCGCGAGGCCTCGAAGGGCCGCTCGTCGCTCGACGACGTCATGCGGACGCTCTATCGGACCTTCTACAAAGAGAAGAAACGGGGCTTCACCGACCTGGAGTTCCGCGAGGTTTGCGAGCGGGCGGCCGGCGGCCCTCTCGACGAGATCTTCGACGTCTACGCCGCGACCGTCAAGGATTGGGACTATGCCAAGTACCTCGGCTGCGCCGGCCTCGCGATCGACCTCGAACCGCGTCCCGCGTCCGGGCCCTGGTTCGGCGCCTCGACCCAGGATCAGAACGGAAGCCCGGTCATATCGTCGGTCGAGCTCGACTCTCCGGCGTCCCTCGCCAGCCTCAGCGCCCAGGACGAGATCCTGGCCTTCGACGGCGCGCGCGTCACCCAGCGCTCGCTCGCCGGGACGATCGGTTCCCATAAACCCGGCGACAAGGTCAAGGTTCTTTATGCAAGGCGCGGCACGGTGCGCGAGACCGAGGTGACGCTCGGGAAGAAGTCCGAGCGGAGCTTCCGCATCACGCCGCTCGCAAACCCGACGGCCGGGCAGAAGGCGCTCCTGGACGCCTGGCTGAAGTAGGAAGCGATCCTACGGGAAGGGGCGATTTCAGCGCGCGAGAAATCGCGCCGGGGAGATAGCCGTTTCCGGGAAGTTCTCCAGAAGCTGCTTGTCCGTCGTGACCAAGGGGGCGCCCAACTCACCGGCCAGGACGACGAACTCGGCGTCATAGGCCGAGCAGGCCGAAGAGGCGGCCAGGCTCAGCACGTCCCCCGAAACCATAGCGTATTCGTTACCGGCCATCACCAATTCCGCTTCGTTCATGATCCGGAAGGCTGAATTCAATCCGAAGAGCCCGCTCCTGACGCACTTGACAAGAGTGTTGCAGAGTTCGTTCCGCCAGAGCAGGGGTGAGGCCCAGACCTCATCCTTCAGAAGAACTCGTTCGGCCAGTTCGGTCTGGCCCCCATCGATCAAAAGATAGGCGATGAGGTTCGTATCGACGACGATCACGGTCGGCCTTCCCTCTTGGCCTCATTGATGAAATCATCGTTCAGGAAACCGCCCGTATGAGCACGCACGGCTCTGGCCCTGGCGAGGATTTCGTCAGCCGAAGAGTGCCTAGAAGCCATCGCTGCGCTAATAATGGAGATAATCTCTCCGTTTATACTCCGGTTGTTCCGCTGCGCCCTCTCCTTGACCTTCTTATAGAGGTCCTCCGGGATGTTCTTCAGAGTGAAGTTCGTAGCCATCGCTTCTCCTGTCAGGTTCTGATATGGTTTCATTATGGTTCCTTTCATCGGAAAAGTCAATTCTTAATGACGCTTACCGACGCAAGAGAATCTTATATCCTCTATAATTCGGCTCCGCCCCTTCTTGACATGCCGGCGTTTCGGGTCCAGAATCACCGTGCTCAGGGGGTGAAACGAACACATGAATACCACCCGCGTCAAGACAGTATCCATTCTTGGTATCGCCGTTCTCACCGTGGGCTTTCTGGCCTCCGCCAGTCCGTCCCAGAAGGCCGACATCCAGACCGAAAACGGGGTGCGGGTCGTCAGGAACCCGAAGACGCCCGTGGCCGGGCCGGGCGGCGCGCCGGCCGCCGTGAGCGTCATCGAGGATCTTGTCATCGGCAACGACACGAGCCGGGAAGATCACTGGTTCGGGTTCCTGAACAGCTTGGCCGTCGATGCGTCGGGGAACATCTACACCGTCGATCCGAAGAACATCCGGATCCGGATCTTTGCCCCCGACGGATCTCTGGTCAAGGCCTTCGGACGGGAAGGCCAGGGGCCCGGCGAGTTCAGCGGGCCGGGCGGCATCATCGCCGCGCCGGGCGGCATCATCGCCGCGCCGGACGGCACCATCGCCGTCTCGGATGTCCTCAACGGCCGGATATCCTATTTTACGCGGGAAGGCGCCCACCTGAAGGATACCTCGTTCGGAACCTACAGGATCGGCGGCCTCGAGATCGACGGCCGTCGGAATCTCTTCGCCACCCACATCCAGAGCCCGAGCGGCGATAAACAAACTTGGGAGCTCGTCAAGTTCGATCCCGACATGAAGCCCCTTTTAAAGATCCATTCCATTTCCATCCCCTTCAAGCCCGCCGGCGGCGTGAACATGCTCTACGACCGCCTCTTCTTCGCCTTGGCCGGCGATGACCGTCTCGCCTGGATGGTTTCGAACGATTATGCGGTGATAGTCGTGGACGCCTCGGGGAAGACCGTCATGAAGATCATCAAGGAACGCGATCAGCAAAGGTTCTCGGATAAGGACCGGGACAAGTTCATCAAGAGCCGGTTTCCCGGCGGCGTGCCCTCGCAGATCAAGCTCCAGTTCCCGGACTATTTCCCCGTCGCCTCCGGTTTCATGACCGACGAAAAGGGCCGGATCTATGTCCGGACCTACGACGAGGACGGCCGCGGCGGTGTGGCCATGGACGTTTTCGATCCTGCGGGCTTGTACATCGCGCGCTTCTTCGTCCCCGAGGACGAGGATTCCGCTGCCATCCGGAACGACAAGCTCTACTCGATCGTCAAGGATCCCGCGTCCGGCAACCCCCTCGTCAAGCGCTACGCGCTGAAGTGGAAATAGGCCCGGGAGGGCGATATACGAGTCAAATTGGCCGGAGTCGTTTTGATCGCCCTCCTGTGCCTGAGCTGCGGCGGCCGGAGCGGCGTCGAGAAGATCGTTGAAAACGGCGTGGAGGTCGTCCTCAACCGGGCCGAGCCCGTCCGGCTCAAGGGCGAGCCCTCAACTCTGACGCTTGAGAAGGTCTTCGCCGTCGACACGGAGGATGACGCGACGGCCGCGCTTGGTGTGACGGACATCTACCACTTCGACATGGACAAGGCCGGGAATATCTTGGTCCTCGTCCCCCCAACCGGCCCGCGCAATTGCGTCTATAAGCTCTCTCCGGACGGGAAGCTCCTGGCCTCCTTCGGGCTCCTCGGCCAAGGTCCGAATGAGATGGAGTATCCGAGCGGTATCCAAGCCCTCGACGACGGAGAGATCTGGGTCTTCGAATCGCCGAAGAACAAGGTCCACGTATTCGACGCCGGCGGCAAGCCCGTCGCCGTAAGAAGCCCCGTCAAGTTCGAAACCATCATCCCCCTCGCCAACGGCAGCCATCTCGTCACGCGCCTCGATGCGGTGGATCTGACGCAGAAGTACTTGTCTATGGTGATCGATCTCTACGACTCCGGATTCCGCCTCGCCAAGGAGCTCGACAGGTTCACCAGGGTCGCCAACCGGACGATCTATGAAAAGGTCGCGGAGCCTTACGTCAGCGGGATCGAATTCGTCTTCCAGGCCAAGGCATCTAGCGGCCGCGTCTACGTCGGCAATTCGGACCGGGGATACGAAATCCTCGTCTTCGACCCCGACGGCCGGCTCATCCGGAAGATCCGGAAAAAATACGCTCCCGTCCCGGTCTCGGACGAGTACAAGAAAAAATATCTCAAGGACTATCTGGAGTTCATGCCGGACTACGCCAAGAAGATCTATTTCCCCGATTTTTGGCACCCGTTCCACGCCTTTTTCCCCGACGAGGAAGGACGGCTCTTCGTCATGACCTATGAACCCGGGGCGAATCCAGGAGAATTCGTCTACGATATCTTCAACAAGGACGGAGCGCTCGTCGCCCGCGCCGGCCTCGAAGCTTTGCACCTGGGGAACGGACAACTCCTGGCGCGCGTCCGGGGCGATCGTCTCTACGCCGTCCAGGAGAAGCCGAGCGGCTTCAAACAGCTTACGGTCTATCGAATGCTCTGGCGGTAAGACGGCCGGATTCTCGTTCCCTCGAGATCCTTTCACCAAGCGTCGACGTGCAGCCTGCGATCGAGATCCTCGGCGTCGTTGGGTCCCGGGACGGTCTTGGGATAGCCGAAGGGGATGACCGCGGCGACCTCCCAGCCCGGAGGAATGCCCAGGGCCGTCTTGAGCCCGGCGGCGTCGTACGGCGTGTAGGTGCAGCCGTAAAGCCCCTCTGCGGCCATGGCCAGCATGATGTTTTCGACGCACATCCAGACCGAGGCCAGCGGATTCAACTCGAAGAGCGTGTGGCACTCCGTCAGCGGCTTCATCGTGTAGCATACGACAAGCAGTTCCGGCGCCTCGAGCATCATGGTCAACTGCTTCGGGAGCGAACGCCGGTAGACCTCTTGGAGCGTCTCGTCGGTAAACCCTTCGAGGAAACGCTCGATCTCCGCGCCGTCCTTCATGTCCCGGGCCCGAAGCCCCTCGACCACGGCCCGGCGCCTTCTCTCGCCGTCGCGAAGCAGCACGAACTGCCAGGGCTTGAGATGGGCATTGGACGGAGCCCTCAGTCCCGCCTCCAGCACCCTGCGCACGGTCCCTTCGGGGACCGGATCGGCCCGGAACTCGCGCACCGTCCGCCGCCGCGCTATCGCTTCATAGAATTCCATCGTTTCACCTCGAGTTGGAGAGATCACGGCGAAAAAGCAGCGCCGAGGTAGGGCTTCAGCGCCTTGAGCGCGAGGAGCGTCACCCATTTGCTGGGCTTGCCCTTTTTTTCGATATCAACCCGGAACCGCCCGTTATAAGTGTTCTCGAGGGCCCACCGGCCGCACGAGTCCTGTTTGGACAGGATGAACTCGGCCGCGTCGCGCATTCTCGAATCCTGGAAGCCCAGTCTCGCCAGGATCCCGAAGACTTCCAGGGCATCCCCGTCCCACATCGTGGGAAATCCGAACTTCACCCACTTGGGCTTTACGTCTTTCGAGAGGTCATGGCTTCGCTTGAAGATATGATGCCTCAGGAAATATTCGACGCCCGCCTCGACGGTCCGCCTGACTTCCCGCGACCTCTTTTTTTCCGGTATCTCGGCCAGGGCCTTGAGTATTTTGACGGCGCCCGAATGGCAGGTGTGTCTTCCCCAGCAGGGCTCCCGTTTATCATAAGGCCAGCCTGTCGGCGCCCGGTCGGCCCCGTCATCAAACCGGGCATATGTCGTCAGCCAATCGATCCCCTGCTTGACCCCGGGGTCGTCAAGAAAGCCGAGCCGGACAAGGCTCCAGACCATATTTCCCGTAAGGCAAGGGATGACGGCGCAGTGCTGGCCGCCCCCGCGCGGACCGCCGCGATAGGCGAATCCCCCGCTCTCCCTGTCTTGAGAAGCCCGGAGAACGAATTCGCCGGCGCTTTTGACTCTTTGGTCGTTTCCGTCGGCGCCCAGTTCGGCCAGGATGATCAACTGCCAGATCGTGCCCTTGTACTTGGTCCGGACGTAGAAATCCTCCGCCTTCTCCCAGTAGTCGCCCTTTTTCTGCTGGGCCAGGATCTTCGGAACGATCCCCTTTTCCATGATCGCTTTCTTGGCCGCCATCACGCGCGCGTCCCGGGACGGCGCGCCCAATATGTCAATGAGAGTAAAATACCGGACCGAGGGATTGTCTTCCTCCAAGAGCCACGGGAGCGGGTTCGCTTTTAAGCCGTCCAACATGAGAAAAGCATACCGGCCCGACCGAGAGCCGTCAAGGAACCTATTTTTTCTGGTACGATATATATCCGCCGAGCCAGGAACGATCCGCGAAGAGAGCCGGTATCCGGAGGGATCGTCTAAATGCCATCGTGGGACGAGGCGTAGTCTTGATGAGGTGAATGATGCGAAAACACGCCCTTTTCTTACTCCCCGTTCTTTCCGCATTCATGATATTTGGACAGGCCCTCGACTCGCGGGCCGGCCGGCCCTCCGTATCGCCGCAGGACGCCGGAAGGCTGGTGACGCTGCTCCGTGATAATTCGTTCCGGGAAGCGGACAAGCTCGCGGCTGCTCTCTTGGCCGACCCCGCCGTCGAGGCGCCGACGCTGGCCTTGTGCGGTCTCGCCGTCCTCAAAGCGGGCCGTATCCCGCAGGCCGAAGCGATCTTCAACAAGGTGCTCTCGCGCTCGCCCGACAATCCCGAGGCCCATCTCGGCCTGGGCCGGATCGGCCGGATCCGGAACGATCCCGACGCGGCGCTGGCCCATCTCCGCCGGGCCGTCGCCTCCGCCGCGTTCTACGAGGAGGCCCTGCGTCAGCTGTGGAAGACGGCCTGGGACCGGGGGCTGGTCTCGGACCTCTTCGAGATCCACAAGCTGGCCGTGGAACGCTACGGACGCGAATCCAAGCCCCTCCCCTCCTGGTTCACCAACGGCCTCGGCCAAGTCCAAGGGCTTGCCGGAAAGCAGCTCTATCAGATGGAAGGTCGTTTCGAACGCCTGAGGATCCCTCTCGTCAGGAATGAGGACATGCGCATCCCCAACCGGATGGTCTCCATCAAGCTCAACGGGAAAAACGACTATCTCTTCAGCATCGATTCGGCCTCGGCCGATTTCATGACGGTCAGCCCGTTGCTGGCCGCTGAGCTGGGTCTCTCCATGACCGGAAACTCCACGGCGACGGGGGTCGGAACGGCAACTGCGGCGGTCCGTTTCTCCATGCTGGACAAGGTCGAGCTGGGAGGGATCACCTTCAGGAACGTCCCCGTCATGGTCTCCGACCTGCAAACGTTCCGGGGGCTGAAAAAGGGCCTGATCGGGACGGCCCTGCTCAAGCGCTTCAACGTCACGATCGACGTCGAGGCCGGGATGATGGACCTCTTTCCTCTCGACCAGCCCGAGCTCCTCGCCGCCAATATCGACCGGTTGGCCGTGGCCGCGGACGTCCCGCTCTACCTCTTCGACCAAACGACAGTCGAAGCGTCCCTGGCCGGGGCGCCCGCGGCCCTCTACATCCTGGATTCGGCGGCGGCCACGAACCTCGTGGACGGCCCATTTTTCGAGGAGCATATCAAGCCGAAGCTCGATCCGGCCAGAATCGTCAGCGGCGGCATCATGGGCGCCCAGGGGGCCCAGTCTGTCAACCGGATCGATGGATTATCGATCGGCCTCGGACCCCTCGTCTTCGACGGACAACAGGTCAACGAGTTCTCGATGGAGATGCTCAATGCGATCGCGGGCCGTTATACCGCCGGGCTCCTGGGCAATCCCCTGCTCTGGCCCTACCGCGTCCACATGGACTTCCGCACCGGCCGGCTCATCCTGGAAAGGTATCCCGGGTCCTAGCTCGGCTTTCTGGCCCTGAGGATGTAGAGGTTGTGGTCGCGGAGGAACGTTTCCACCTTGACCAGCTCGAAGACCGACCGGCCGAGGACAGCTGCGGGCGGCCCCGGGGCCAAGCTCAGTTTCTTTACAATACCCTGGAAAAAGGCTAGGAAATTGAAACCTTTCTCCCGGGCCTTACGTCTAAACCTATGAAGAGACAGAGATGAGACATGAACGAAAAGAGGAGAATAAAATGAAGATCAGAACAAAATTGGCCATATTCGTGGTCGCCGCGATCATATCGCTCGCGGGCTTCGGCCTGATCACCAACGGTTTATCGGTGGACAAGATCATGGCCGCCACCACCCCGTCGACCCAGATCTCCGTCAGCATCACGGGCTAAAAGGCGTTGTCCTTTTCCCGACATCTTTCATCAAAGGGTTGACAACCGCACCCACCTCCTTGAAAACGCCCCTCCTCCGGTAGTACATTGGGCCGTGGCTCGGCGCCAGGGAATGGGGCGGCGAGCCGCGGACTCGCGACTCCGGGAGGCCCCTCATGAGTAAAACCCGATACGGATCGACGGCCCTCGTCGGCCTGTTCCTCGCCTTGACGCTGTTGGCCGCGGTCCCGGTTCCGGGGACGCGGGCCGCTGCGGTGGATCGGGACGGCGAGTGCTTCACCGTCCTCGTCGGCAAGAACGCGAGCGCCGACGGCTCGGTCATGGTCGCCCACAACGAGGACGACCGCGGCGACATCATCGTCAACCTCCGCAAGATCAAGGCCCGGGATTACGGCGCGCCGCAAAAGGTCGACCTCGGCAAGGGGGCCTTTTTCGAGACCGACGGCCGGACGAACGGGTTCCTCTGGATCGAGGCGACGACCCAGGAATTCGCCGACAGCTTCGTCAACGACCACGGCGTCCTCGTCACCTCGGACAGCTGCTCGTCCCGGGTCGCCGAGAGCGACCTCACCGACGGCGGCATCGGCTACATGCTTCGCCGGCTCATGGCCGAGAAGGCGGCTTCGGCGCGGGACGCCATCAGGATCGCCGGCGAGCTCATCGAAAAGTACGGCTACCGGGCCGGGGGAAGGACCTACTCGATCGCCGACAAGAGCGAGGCCTGGATGCTGGCCGTCCTCCGGGGACGCCACTGGTACGCCCAGCGCGTGCCCGACGACGAGATCGCGATCATCCCCAACCACTACACGATCCGCGGGATCCGCCCGGATGACGCCGACCACTTCATGGGCAGCAAAGACATCGTCGAATACGCCGCGAAAAACGGCTGGTACGACGCGGCCAAAGACGGACCGTTCGATTTCAAGAAGGTCTTCGAGAGGCCCTCGAACCGCGACTTCTTCTCCGACGGCAACACGATGCGCCACTGGAGGGGGCTCAACCTCCTCGGCGGCAAGAGCTGGGAGTTCAGCCACGATTATCCGTTTTCGATAAAGCCCGGAAAAAAGGTCAGCGCCGAAGCCCTCAAAGCCGTCCTCCGCGACCACTATGAAGGCACCGAATATGACGCCACGGACGGCTACAAGACGGGCACGCCAAACCACACGAAATACCGGACGATCTGCACCGCGTCGACGATCAACTCCTTCGTCGTCTCCCTCGACCGGAAGCGGCCCGAGCCGATCTCGGTCTCGATCTGGCTGGCCCTGGGCAAGCCCGACACGACCGTGTTCCTGCCCCTCTATTACGGGGTCGAGAACCTGCCGCTGGGGGCGGGCCTCGGAACGACCACGCACGACTACGACGTTTTCAATAGACAGCATTTCGAGGCCGCCGAGTTCAAGGCGGCAAAGAACGAGTTTCTCAATACCAAGGTCCTCGCCCTGGAGAAGGCCGCCGAGGCGAACTACGGCCCGATGCACGAAACGCTCAAGAGGGATTTCTTCCCCGCGGAGAAGGCGTTCGTCGATGGCCGCCCGAAATTCGAAAAGGACTTCGCGGCCCTTTACGCCAAGGACAAGACACTGGCCTTGAAGCGGCTCGACGAGTACATCGCCGCCGCGTTCGAGAAGGTTTCCGAACTCACCACGAAGATCCTGGCTAAAGCAACGGGGTCCTGAGACCGGGGAGGCGAATTCACGGCCTCCTCAGCGTGGGGTCGTGAGGGCCGACGACCCTGAGGATGATCTCGTGCTTCGCCCCGAATTCAAAGGTGAACCGAAAATCCCGGTCGACGCGGGCCTCAAAGACTGACCCGATGCCTTTAATTTTCTTGACCCTCAAAGACGGATGGCGAGGATCGGCGGCCAGGAGGCCGACCTGCTTTTTCAGCTTTTCCCGGGTCTCCGGGTCGAGCTCAAGGGCGCTTTTTCTGAACCTTTCGGTCAGGGTCAGCTTGAGCGGTTCCTTCGATTTCATGGAAGAGGTCCTCTGCGGAGTCGAACGTCATCGTCCGTCCTTCGGAAATATCCCGGCCGGCCTCGGTTTCGAGCTTCTGCCACTTTTCCTTCCAAAACCAGGCCTGGTCGCGGTCGACCGTCTCCTGGGGGATGAGGACGATCGCGTCATCGATGATCTTAGACAAAACAATGCTCCCGTCGGCGATTCCGAGTTTTTTCCTCATTGATAAAGGAAGCGTGACCTGCCCCTTTTTTCTCACATTGATCAGTTCTTCCATGGTCTTCTCTAAAATATTTGCCCGCCGATAAGATATTCTGATATTCTCACTTTCCGACTTATTATGAACCCTGTTGGGCTTGCTGTCAACTCCGCGGACCTAGCGCTTTTCAGGTTCGGGTTGTGTGCGCCGACGAGCCGCCAGCGCCGCTCGGGCCGCTAGCGCCTGGGCTTGCCGTAGACGTGGTCGCCGATGCGGCGCATCCGGGCCAGCTCGTCTTCGCTCATGGGCCCGGCGTCGAGGACGCTGAGGTTCTCACGCATCTGTTCGACCGTCTTCGCGCCCGACATGCAAACGTCGACGGCGGGATGGGAGAGCACGAAACGGTAGCAGTCCGCGGCCGTCGGCGGTTTCTCGCCCGATGGCATCTTTTTCGGATCGAGGAGCTTCCCCCACCTGGTGGCGGTGAAGGCCACGGTCCCGGGCCGCTTCTCCCCTTCCAGGAAAGGAAAGATGTCTTTCTCGGCGCCCCGATGAGCGGCGTTGTAGCGGAGATGCAGGACGTCGAACTCCCCGCCCTTGGCCAGCTCCCCGAGGAGCTTCCTGTTGTGGCTGGAGAGCCCGATGTAGCGGACAAGCCCCTTATCTTTCATCCGCAGGGCCCCGTCGACGAGGCGCCGCGGCACGCGGCGTGAGAAATACCCCAGGATGAGGACGTCGGCGTGATCCAGGCCGGCGCTCCACAAGCCGCGCCCGAGCCTCCACTCGGTGAAGCAGTTGTTATGGGCGTAGGTGAACGCGGCCAGCACGAGGCGGTCGCGCTGTCCCTTCGCGACGATATTCTTCAGCGCCTGGCGCATCTGCGGATTATAGCCCTTGATGACCGTGCCCCAGGTGAAATAATTCGAGCCCCGCTCGAACGCCTCCTCGATGGCCGCCGTCGGCGCCCCATAGCCCGAAGCGATGCCCAGACGTCCGACCTTGAGTCCAGTACGGCCTAAAACGGCGGGTTCACGGAATGTCATGGTTCTCGGTCTCCTTTGGCTATAGTATTTCGTCAAAAAGCTCGAGCTGGGGATTTTCCCGCTTCAGGTACTCCCTGACCTGGGACCAGAATTCCCGGGTAGTTTTGTGAATGGCCGCGGCCTCGCTCGGCCCGATGATGTCCCTGGGATCATAGAGGCAGCAATTCCTCTTGATCCTGAATTTCTGGATCTTTCGGATAACATCCTCAAACCGGGGACCCAAGATCTCTCCCGCCGCCAAGAAGGTCGTCCTGTGCTGCTCTCCGTCATCCGGCCGATATCCGCGGAAAAGGAGGACGGCGCGGCTGACCTGAAGCAGGCCGTCATAATAGAGCTTGAATGCGGCTTCATCGGCCTTATCCAATAATAACTGCCCCGCATCGAAATTTCTCCGGGCAGCGGCCAAGAGATCTTCCAGATAATCGAGGTCCGCCGCCTGACGGCGGATCTTCCCTTCCCTCTCGAGCCTAGCCAGCGAGTTCCCTGAGGCCATCTTCCTCTCCCAGAACCATCACCGGTTTTGCGATCGCGTCTTTTGTAAATGAATCCGTTCTCGCTTTCCGGGCAAACTCATTTTCGCTCGCGATGTGATAATTGATCTCCCTGCCGACCGCGTCTTCGACCGCTCGAACAGCGCGATAGACGTCGTCCTCTTCTGGCCGGCCGACGACATAGAGATCGATATCCGAACCCGACCTCATGCGCCCTTTCGCGTACGAGCCGAAGATGAAGGCGAACGAAACCCCCTTCACTTTTCGCAATTCCTCGCCGAGAATGACCTCGATCCCGACCGTTTTTCGGATGATCGCTTCGATCTCTTCCAACAGCGAGAAGGCCCGGTTGAGCCGGTAAAGGCTCAGGTTCCCTCTCTTCTTGAAACTCACGAAGTCCATCCGTCTGAGCCTGTTCAATTCGCGCTGGGCGGTTCCGGCCGATGTCTTCACCTGCCGGGCGATCTCGCTGAGATAGAACTCCTTCTGCTGGTTATAGACGAACAGGAGGATGATCTTTCGTCGTATCCCCGACCTTGATAATAAATTGAGCATGTATTTATTCTGTATTGAGTAATTATATATTCATTATTGAGTAATTGTCAATCACGCGGACACTCGGCACGGCTACGTTTGTTTGTACTAACGGATCAAGCCTGGGATGACGGGTTTGAGCCTGTTCCGACCGGCCCCAGCCGCGCTTCCAGGTCGCCCAGCCATTCCTCCATGGCCCGAAGGTGGAGGGCGATCGCTTCGTCGATCTCCGCCGGTACCGCGATCCCCTTCGTTGTGCAGTATTCCGCGAGCGAGGCGTCGATGTCCTGCCAGGAGGATAAGGGCGCACGGCCCGGCTCTTGGCCTGATCCCGCGGCTCCGGAACCCGCCTGCCCCGCCTCCGCGGGCGCGTCGGCCGCAGCCGTATCGACCCTGCCCACGACATCGAGCCGGTCGAGAAGCCCTATCATGCGGCGGTAGAGCTCGCCGTAGCGGCGCGACCATTCCAGGTACGGCCCGACGCCTTGCGACTCCAGGAAGCTCGAAACCGTTCCATCACGCCCTACGACGGCCCCGCAATCGGGTTGCGCGGGGAAAACGGCGAATCGCTCCTCTCCCCTCTCGTTGGTCGACCGCCCCAGGGGATAAAGTCGGCAGACCAAAGGCCTCCGGGGATGGACCCGGCAACCGGACGGCCTCAGGAAAACGCAGCGACCGTCCTCCTCCGAGCGGAGGGTCGTGCCCCCGTTATCGGTATAACGGGAGAGGAACTCGGTCGTACCGATCCCTAAAACGCGCGCCATCCCCAGGATCTCGTGGGGACCGGCCATGATGACCTTGCCCGTGCAGCAGCGGCCGCACGCGCGGCAGGAAAAGGAAAAGGGGCTTTCTCGCTCGAGGCAAAAATCCAAAGGCGCGGCTTCAGTGTTTGGCTTCGATCGTCCCCAGGTTCTTGAACATCTGGCCCGTCCGGAACAGCTTGATCTCGATGACCGCCGTTTCGTCGGACTGGAGGTGCTTCAGGACTTTCGCGGGGAACGGCACGGAGGACAGGAGCTCGTTGCCCTTGTACCACTTGAACTCCGCCTGCTGCCACCTGGCCTGGAGATGCTTGTCCTGCACGATGTGCTTGTCCTGGACGACCCCTCCGGACTGGCTCCCGTGAAGGAAGCCGAAGGACGTGCAGAAGGCCGCGGCTGTCCCAGCGAGCTTGAGGATGTCCCGCCGGCTTACGGTTTTTTGATCTTTGAGTTCTCCCATGGCTAAATGCTAATTCCGAAGCCCGCGCTTGTCAACCCCCTGGGCGCCCCGGTTGACTCCTCCGCCCCGTCCGGGGTATAAGATTGACTCGAATTCCCCCGAAGGAGCGCCCCATGGAAAAGACCCTGGCCATCATCAAGCCCGACGCCACCAAGAAGAGGATCATCGGCAAGATCATCGGGCGCATCGAGGACGAGGGCTTCTCCATCGCCCGGATGAAGCTCGTCCACCTGACCAAGGACGAGGCCAAGGGGTTCTACATCGTCCACAAGGAACGGGGCTTCTACGACAGCCTGACCGAGTTCATGTCCTCGGGCCCGGTCGTCATCATGGTCCTCGAGGCGGAAAACGCCATCAAGCGCTGGCGCGACGTCATGGGCGCGACCGACCCGGCCCTGGCCAAGCCCGGCACCATCCGCCACAGTTACGGCTTCTCCATCGAGCGCAACGCCACCCACGGCTCGGACGCGCGCGAGACCGCCGAGTGGGAGATCAATTATTTCTTCAAGAAATAGGCCCGTCCGGACGATTCGCGTCAAGCTGTCATAGAAGTGTGATGCGCGCGCGTCGGTCCTAACCATCGAGCGAAGTTTGACATGAGGCAAGGGGGAAACTAGATCGGGCTAAAGGCGCCGATGCTTTCGACGAAGAAGCGTTTCGTAGCGGCCCACGAATAATCCGCCAACATTTCCGGCTCGGGTTCTTTGTCGGCGTCCTCGAAATAGACAAGGCTCTTGAGGACGTGATGACGGTTGAAACCGTCCGGGCCGTACTTCCGCTCGAAATATCCGAAAAACGTTTTCAGGTCGAGGCCGAGGTTTTTATGGATGAAAAAGAGGTCCACGAAATCCCGCTTGGTCCCCCGCGAGGATATCGCATCGATCTTCATGCAGCCGATGTCCACAAGCGAGGCAATGCGCACGCCCCGGTAATCCACCGCCTCTTCGAGCAGCAAATAGGCGTAGTGAAACAGGCTGATTTTCGTGTCGTCGAGCCGTCCGACCAAGGTGCCTGCGTCGGAGTAATCGGCTACAAAACGGCCCAGATTCCGGAGGGCGTTTTGGATGGGGAAGATCTCGAATTCGGATCGCGAGAAGAAATCGAAGTCATGAGACCGGCGGTGACCGATGTGGAGGGCGCAGCCCGTGCCTCCGGCCAGATAGAAGGGCTTCATGAAATCCTGTCGGGAGAGAACCTGGAGAGTCCTCTCGGCGGCCGGGCTCAAAACGGTTCCAAACATAGGCTATTTGTTCAAAATGAACGACCAGTAATTAGCGCTCTTCCGGGAGATTCTTCTGCTCTTGGCGAGGACCTTTTTGATGTCGGCCCGGGGATAAATCGAGAAAAGCCACTTCACGGCCTTATCATCCCCCAGTTCGAGCGTCCTTTCGATGATATATTCTTTATTTTCTTGAAGATCGAGACAGGCCGAGTCCGTATCCCAGAACAGCGCCCGGGGGATGTCCTCTTGCTTGCCCATGGAGCTAATTATATCACAGTCCGGGAAGAGATTGTCGACGATGATTTCTTATTTGAGCGCGGCTAGGCGCTTCTTCGCGTCCTCGACTTCCGGCAGGCCCGGGTCGGCGTCTTTCCAGAGGTCGAGGAACTTGCGGTATTCGCTCGCGGCCTTAGCGCGTAGGCCCTTTTCTTCATAGAGTCGCGCCAGCCGGTAATGATACTTGGGATGGATGAGTGCCTGCTCCCCCCGCTTCGGGTCAAAGGTGACCAGCCGCTCGTATTCCGCGATCGCTTCATCGATTCGGCCGGATTCTTGATAGGCTCTCGCCAGCGTGTCTTTCTGGAAAGGCACAAGATAATCATGGCATTCGCGCGAATTTAAACTCGTAATAGGATGGACGAGATTGATCCATGGGGCTGTTCTTCCACAGATTTCAACAGCCTTTTCGGCCGAGTTGGCGGCAATCATGATCTCGCCTTCAAGAATATCGCAGTGGGCCTGATAATAGGAAGATCGAGCGATGAGCTTCGGCAACTCTGGCAGCAAAGCCTTCATTTTCGACAGGAGGGTTGAGGCCCCATTGACCTGGCCTCTTTTCAGCGCTGACAGACCGATATAAAAGCTCGTGTCGAAGACAGTTATGGTAGAGGTTGGCCACTGAATTAAGGAAAGGTCACGGTGTTCATTCCAGGCTTTTTCTCCTGTGTTAAGATCACCTTTGTCATACAGAATCCAGGCCCTCATCCAACGAGAGGCCCATTCAAGCCCGCGAAGCTCGGTTTTCTTGGCTTCCTCCGACGCCCTATCCAGGTCGATCAAGGCCTTGGCCGAATCCCCCAGCCATTGAAGGAAAAACGCTCTCATGCAATAGAGATCCAGTCGGATGGCTGAGGACGTGCTTTGAGCGATACCACGGTCAAGCCAGCTTATTGCCTCTGGATAATCCTCTTTCAGCGAGTAGACGTAGGCGATCTTCCACTCGATGCCGAAACCTGGGTCAAGATCTAAGGCCTCCTTGAATCTTCTGATGGCTTCGTCGAGGTCGCCCGCCCCGAAATAGCCCGCACCCAGACTGTCGAGTGGATTCGCATCTCCCGGGGATAAGGCCAAGTATTTTTTCAGCCATTCAATTCCTTTGTCATAAATTCCCATATAAATATACTGGCAACCGAGCTGGTTGACGACAGGCGGGTAGGAGGGGTCGAGCCCGATGGCTTTTTCGAGAGCCTCGACCGCACTTCGCGGGTCAATATTCTGGTAATAAAGCCCCTGCCAATAATAGGCTTCTTTTTCCCGGGGATACTTAGCGGTGATGCGTTGGTAGGCTTCAATCCTTCCTTTGGCGGTTGTTGCCGTGGCCGCCAGAATGTAGAGCCGCTCCTTATCCGACGCTCTGGATGAGAGAGCGACCGCCCTTTTCAAGCATTCTGCTTGGGCACTTGAGTTTTCCAATCTCCTGTTCGTTTCGGACAAGAAGCGGAAAGCCGACGCAAAGCTCGGGTCAACCTCGACCGCTTTCTCGAGGAACCGGCGGGCTTCTGCCCAGTTGTATCGTTCAAACTCGTCCTTGCCCCGGACGAAATAGTTGTAGGCCTCGGGCGAGGACGTCGTGACATCGACGATCTTCCAGGAAGCGGATTCGCTCGCTTGAGCGTTGAGCCCGACACCCTCGACGATCTTCCTGCTCAAGTCATCGATCTGGGTGCGGAAAATACTCTCGACGGAGTTGCCTTGGGAACTCGCGCTCTTCAGGAGGGCTTTCGTCTCCGCATCAAGAACGCTCACATTCGTCATGAAGAGATCGCCCGCCTTGGAAAAGCTCCCGGTTACAATCCACTTCACCCCTTCGCGGCGGCAAAGCGTAAATCCCAGATCCCGATCGATCGTCCCGACATCTTTTTTCCCTATCCCCTTAAGCAGATCGAAAAGGCGCTCCCATGGCACGACATAGAAGTATCCGGAATTCTCGAGATTCGTAATAAGGAGGCTGGGTATGGTTTTTGAATAGATATCGTAGTCTTCGGTCCCCGTTTGATTTTCAAAGCTGATGACCGCAATGGAGTTTTTTATCCTGGGATTTACGGTGGAATCATCTTTGCCCGACCATGGAGGCCAAAGGAAAAAGACGGCGAAGACCAGTCCGAAAAAGACGGCTGCGGATATTATTATCTTCTTTGGGGGGATTTTGACGGTTATTGTTTTCGAGGTGCTCGATATTTGTTTGGTGGAGGGGCGTCCGGCCGCAGCGCGATCGGTTGTCGGCAGCGAAGTCTCGACGGC